>JAISEX010000191.1 GCA_031263875.1 Eubacteriales Family XIII. Incertae Sedis bacterium
CGCGAAGAAGATCCTGCGCGAGGAGGAAGCCCAGAATCTCATCGATATGGAGCAGGTGGCGAGCGAGGCGGTCGAGAACGCGGAGCAGAACGGCATCATCTTTATCGACGAGATCGACAAGATCGCCTCGGGCGGGTCGCTCCGGTCGGGCGCGGACGTTTCGCGCGAGGGCGTGCAGCGCGATATCCTGCCGATCGTCGAGGGCAGCGTCGTCAATACGAAGCACGGCCCCGTCAAAACGGATCACATCCTCTTTGTCGGCGCGGGCGCTTTCCATGTCGCGAAGCCGACGGATCTGATTCCCGAACTGCAGGGGCGTTTCCCGATACGCGTGGAGCTCGAAAACCTGACGAAGGAAGCCTTTGTGCAGATACTCACCGTTCCGGAGAACGCGCTGCTGAAACAGCACAAGATGCTGCTCGAAACCGAGGGCGTCGATATTACGTTTACGGACGACGCCGTCGACCAGATCGCGGAGATCGCCTATATGACGAATGAGCAGACCGAGAATATCGGCGCGCGCCGCCTCCACACGATTATGGAAAAGCTGCTCGAGGATATCTCGTTCGGGATCCCCGACGAAATCACGAGTAACGAAATAACGATCGACGCGGCCTATGTTACGGAAAAATTCGGCGATACGATCCATGCGGACGATCTCGACCGGTATATCATTTAGCGTATTGACAAAAAAGTGAGGTGAGGGCGTCTCCGCCCTCACTTCCCGGGAACTTCCGCTGCGCGCTGCCGCTCCGCCCGTGCCGCGTATTTTCGGGATATTTTGCGGTGAATCCGCGCGGCGGGGCTTTTGTGAATTATCTAAAATTGTGTCTGGGGACATGAATATTTGGACATTTCAAAAAATTCGTCTTGAAAAGGCGAATTTTTGTTATATAATAGTATAGGTGAATGTGTTATTAATGAGAGAGAAACCTTATACGGAGGCATTAACGAATGGATAAAACGGTTCTTGAAAAGGTAAGGAAGCTGAATTGGGTGCTTCAGGAGAGCACGACGGGCGTGTTTTCTTACGATGAGTTGTGTGAAATACTCAGCGAGCTTATGGTCGCGAACGTCTATGTGACAAATCACCAGGGGCAAGTTATCGGGGTGCATTACGAGATCAAGCAGGACAGCGCGGCGGTCGACGACCCGGAAACGGGCATCCAGCGTCTTCCGGGCGAATATAACGCGGAGCTGCTCAAGGTAACGGAGACGGAATCCAATTTATACGGGGATGAGGCGCTGAAGATATTCAAGCACGATTACGACACCTACGATAAACTGCATACCATCATTCCCATCGTCGGGGGCGGGGAACGGCTCGGCACGCTTATTATGACGCGCTACACGCCGGAATTCAACGACGAGGACTTGATTCTCGGCGAGTACGGGGCGACGGTCGTCGGTCTGGAGATACGGCGCCGCCAGATACTTGAACATGACGAGGAAGAACGCGTGAAGGCGACGGTGCTGAAGGCGATCGGCACGCTGTCGTATTCGGAAATCGAGGCGATACAGCAGATATTCAGCGAACTCAACGGCATGGAAGGTCTGCTCGTGGCGAGCAAGATCGCCGACCGTTCCGGCATAACGCGTTCCGTTATCGTCAACGCGCTGCGGAAACTCGAGAGCGCCGGCGTTATCGAATCGCGCTCGCTCGGCATGAAGGGCACGCATATCAAGATCCTGAACAACAAGTTTATCGACGAACTGAAAAAAACGAAATTCTGACCGTGGCGGAATACCGGACACTGGCGGGCGAGGGGCAGGCGGAGCTGATTATCGAAAAATCGAGGTTTATCGGTTATGCCCGCGCCGTTTCGTCGCGCGAGGAAGCGGATGCGTTTTTCGCGGAAATCAAAACGGAGCATAAGACGGCGACGCACTGTGTTCCCGCGTTTGCGCTTGGCGAGAAACGGGAATTGCTCTGGGCGAGTGACGACGGGGAACCGCAGGGCACGGCGGGAGCGCCGTTGCTCGCTTTGTTCGGTTCGCTCGATCTGGCCAACGTCTGCCTGATGGTGGTGCGCTATTTCGGCGGCGTAAAGCTCGGGACGGGCGGGCTGGTGCGCGCCTATACCGAGGCCGCGAAACGGGCCGTCTGCGCGGCGGGCATCGCGGTGGTGCGGGAAGCGGTGCTGCTCCGGTATGAGATCGAATATCCCCACTGGGACAGGGTGAAGAACGCGCTGGACGTCGCGGGCGAGGCGGTTGCGGACGTCGTTTACACGGAAAAGGTCGGATTTACGGTGACGCCGGTCGTGGCGGATGCCGAGAAAATACGCGAACGCATCGAGGCGCTGACCTCCGGCGGCGCGGTTTTGCGCGAGATAAGACGCACGGAGAGCGTTGTTCCAGTAAGGGGATGACGGGCGTTTGCCCACGATCAATTGGCGAGGTTTCCGTATGCGTGCTGCGGTTCGCAAAATGAGCATTCCTGGCGATTTTGTATAGACTTTGGGAACTTGCGTGGACTCACTTCGCGTGGGCGGTAAACTCCAGACCCGCTAAACCGGGGGAGTTTTCAAGTGGCGCCTATCCCCGTTTGCGCGGGACGCAAACGGGGATAGGCGCGCGGGCAGTGAGCCAAGTTCACCAAAGTCTCCCGCTCACAAAACCGAGGAATGCAGTCATTTTATGCAGACGCAGTCGCATACGAAAACCTTGCTGTTTGTTGCTTGAGGGACGGCGGAAAGAGGATGGTCGTGTCGGGTTCTCGCCCGCGCGGTTTTTTTGTTTCGGTGAGAAATGGGGACGCCGCAGGGAGGATGGGCGTGTTACGGGAGCTGCCCGCACAAGTGCGGATCAAATCCGTAATGAAAGATTTGCGGGAACGGCACGGAAGTTTGCGCATGTCCCGCGCAAGGGATAGCAGCGGAAATTCCGCAGACTACGCTCTCGCAGATACC
>JAISEX010000205.1 GCA_031263875.1 Eubacteriales Family XIII. Incertae Sedis bacterium
TGAAGCGAATCCGCCTTTGTTTTCGCCTCGGTCAGCCGCTTAGACGGCGCGGAGGTTAAATTTTCTGCGGCCGGCTCTTCCCGCACCGCGATAGTATATTCGGTCTGCGCGGCAGTATACGCCTCGTGAAAGGAAACGTCCTGGATCCGTTCGGTCGTATTCATGACCGCCACGTTGCTGTGCGGACGCCACGGCATTACCAGCGCCACTACGACGAGCGCCCACATCGCGTATTTCCAGAACGGCGAAAACCGCTTGTCGGCAAAACGCCGGATCAGCATGATAATGACGCCGACGGCAAGCGCGGTGACGGACATATACAGTAGCTTGTAAAAGACCGGCGCGACCATATCGGCAATAAAAGTAGTCGGCATCTCGTCACTCCTCTATCAAATCGACCAACCGCCGCAGAGCGTCGGCGGATATGTTTTCCTCTTTCACGAAATTGAGCAGCATTTTCTCGGCCGACCCGTCGAACACCTTCCGCAAGAAAGTCTTTCGCTGCCCCTCGATATAATCAGCTTCCGAAACCGCGGCAAAATAGCGGTACGTGCGCCGGTTGATTTCCTCGGCCCGCACCGCCCCGCGCTCCACAAGCCGCGCGAGCAGGGTTTTCAGCGTGCTTTTATTGCCATCGAGCCCGGCGAAAATATCGGGTGAAGTCGCCCCGCCTTTTTCCCACAGCGCCTTCATGATCGGCAGTTCACAGTCATTGATAACGATTTCCTTCGCCATACGGCATCCTCCCTTGAGCTTACTCCGGTAGCCTCACTATGAGTTTACCGCGGTAATCTCAATTTGTCAAGAGGGGGAATCAAAATTTTTTTCTGCTGATTATTGCGCGAAACCCGAAGGTTCGAGCGAGTCCCAATTTCTCCTATAAAAGTATTTTCTTCCGGGCGCATGGGGCACGGGGTGCCCCACCGGGCTATCCGGGGCTCCGCTTCGCCTGTTTTACGCGGCTTCAGCCGCAAGGTAAAACAGGACAGCGAAGCGAGCAACGCGAGCGGAGGAGTGAGCGCAGCGAACGTTGCTCCGGCCCCGCTGCGCGGGGCTGCTGCGCACCCCTCCTATCCCGTGCGCGAAAACGGCGAGAAAAGTACCGGGTGCACCCGTCCTTTTTCCGGCGAATCGGTTATCGCTTAAACAACAAAACAGGCGGGCTGTCAGAGTATGGCGTGACCCTTCTTCCCGTGCCGTCCCCGTGCTCCGAAAATTCGGCGCAAAATAAAAGAGCCGTCAAAGTTATATTACTTCAACGACTTTTGTGGCCGGAACGATTTGAATTTCCAGCCTTCTGTTTCGTGATTTGGATTGCAGTACCGATAATCTTTGAAATTTCATTAAAACGCCGGAAGGGTTTTGCGGTTACAGAGCGCGAGGAATTTCATTGAAATCGAACGCTCCGCAATAAAAAAATGTAGCGCGAGTTTCATTTTTTTTCGCTCTCAAGTATCGCAAGCTGCTTGACTGCCTTATCGAAGTCGCTTTCGAGCTGTTTCATCTCCCGTTCACGGTACATCTCAAATTCGCACGTGGCCTTCTCCATCGCCTGCTTGTGGGAAATGGAACCTTGGCCCGCGAGAAGTTTTCTTTTAAGCGCCAAAATCTGGCTGTCTAGGGATTCGATCCAGTCGGCCATTGTCATGGGATTTTGTTCTAGCGCTTGAAACTCCGCAAAGTCGAGGAATTGCGATACCAGCAGATTGAGCCGGGTAAGCTCGATTTCGGACAGATAATTTTTGGCTATCTTCACGTCGTCTTTGGTGATGTAATCGCCGTTGAAGTTGGTCATACCGACTAGCGGCTTCTTGTTATCGACGCGTTCGTGGACGAGTTCGGCGGCCGTATGTTCATGCACCGCGAAATGTAACTTGTTCTGCACCGTGGCAAAGAATTTCTTGGTCATGTCTGCACGTGGATCGTAATCAGCGGCCGTGGCGTAGATATCGGTAACCTGTTGATAAAAGTTGCGCTCACTGCTGCGAATGTCCCTAATGCGTTGCAACAATTCACGAAAATAGCGCGAGCCGCCCTGTTTGAGCCGTTCGTCATCCATGCTGAATCCCTTTTGGATGTACTCATGAAGGCGCTCCGTTGCCCAGCGCCGGAAACGCGTGGCGATCTGCGATTGGACACGGTAGCCAAGGGCGATAACCATGTCGAGGTTGTAGTGGTCAATCGTGCGGTTCACCTGTCGCTTCCCCTCGGTTCGAACTAACAAGAATTTCTTGTAAGTTGACTCCGGAGTAAGTTCGCCGTCGGCATAAATGTTTCTTATATGTTGGTCGATGTTTTGCTGTGTGGTGTCATAGACTTCGGCAATCTGAACCTGCGTCAGCCACAAGTCTTCGTCAGAGAAACGCACCGATACCTTGGTGACGCCGTTCTCGTCTTGGTAGAGGATGATTTTATTCTGTTCCGTATCAAGCATTACATGGCCCTCCCGATGCTTGCTCTTTGTTGAACAGCCCTGAAGAAACACCGAAGCCCCCGGAAGCCCGAGGGCAGAGATATTATATCAATCGCGGTGTCTTAATGTGGTACGCCCAGAGAGACTCGAACTCCCGACCTCATGGTTCGTAGCCATGCACTCTGATCCAACTGAGCTATGGGCGCGCGACCGAGGTAAATTATATACCAAATGAGCACTGTTTTTCAAGCCATCGGAGCAGATTTTTCATGGATTACATGAATTATTAAATATATAAAAATAACCCTTGCGGCTTTTGATCCCCCTTTTTTCGGCTTATCGTCTTTCATTTCACCGGCCCATTAACCCCAATTTTGCCGGTTTATTGGCCATAATCTCATCGAGTTCATCAAGCCTATGCACCCGTCACACCTACCGTGCCTATCGAGTTTCTCGGCTCATGCGCTCATTAAATTCCTCATGTCTAGATCTTTTTAATTCCGCATCGCTATTCTGCGCTTGTCACATTCGCGCTTGAATAGTAGTAATTCCGCATATGGAGTGGGACGGCACAATGAGAACGCTCACGTTGTCTTGTTTTCTCGTTTCTTTTTTTGTTTGCGCGATAGACCGGTTCGCCGTAGTAGGACGGGCGGGTCGTGTGCGTTGCCCGCTTTTCCCGCGCAAGGGATAGCAGCGGTAATTCCGCGGACTACGCTCGCATAGATACCCCGGTTTTGGGGATTCCGGGGCAAGCCCGGAATGACAGACGATAGCAGGAGCGGAATTGAAACGGAATGCTCTGTTTTACCTTGCGGCTGAAGCCGCGTAAAACAGGCTCCGGTGGGGCTGTTTCATCATAGTTTAAAACGGTCAAATCGTTAAAAGTTTAACAATTGGACCATCATATTTATTTCAGAACAGCCCCATGCGCCCAAGGAAATACCTTTATCAAGGAATTCTCGGCTCGGCGGACTGTGGTGAAACTCGTGCGCAGCGCCCCACACAATCCGCCCGCACGTTCGCCAGTCCCTAGGGCGATGGGATTGCGGCAGCCGCGAGGCGAGTCTGATTCCATGCGCACACTCGCTGCGCTCACTGCCCGCAATGACATTCCCCACTCGCCGCTTCGCAGCCAAATATCGTCAATTACTCCCATTCAACGCAAGATACTCACATTATAATCAGATGTTCTTCATAAATAAAAAAATGAGCGTGTTATACTATCAGGAGCCATTATGAAGAATCGAAATAATAAAACGAAAAATAAAAAAGGGAAGTTGCGCAGAGGTATCGGAGTTGTCATGAAGGCGGCGGGCGCCATGATCGCGCTCGCGGTGCTGTTCATCCTCTTTACGAACATTTACATGATACAGTCCGTGAAGGACCGGATAATAACGGTGGACGAGGCGGCGGCAATGGCGGCGGCCGGCGATAAGCCGCAGTGCATTGTGGTGCTCGGCGCGGCGGTTCACGGCAGCCGTCCCAGCCCCATATTGGCGGACAGGCTCGACACGGGGCTGGAGCTCTACCGGGCCGGCGCTTCCGGCATTCTGCTTTTTTCCGGAGATAACGGGCAGGTGGAATATAACGAGGTCGAGGCGATGCGCCGCTATGCTCTGTCCAGCGCGGATGAGTACGGCATCGCGGAAGGCGATATCTATCTCGATCACGCGGGATTTTCCACATATGAAAGTATGTACCGGCTGAAGAAGGTCTTCGGCGCGGATTCCGCCCTTGTGGTCACGCAGAAATACCATCTCTACCGGGCGCTCTACACGGCGAAAAAGCTCGGCGTCGACGTCTACGGCGTCGTCGCTCCGCCGCGTGAGAAGGATCAGCTAATGCGGGATATTCGCGAGGTGATCGCGCGGACGAAGGATTTTTGTTATGTGATGGCCGACGTTCAGCCGAAATATCTCGGCGAGCCGATAGCGCTGACGCCCGGACCTGCCGATTGATTGTGCGGAAGAAAAGAATTGACGGAGAATTACCGAGAAATGTTTATAATTATATAATAATGTGCAAATATTTCTACTGCGAGCCCGGAAACTGAAAAATTTATGTAATACACTTTTAACCTCGTTGGTTTAAAGATGATACCGGCGGTTGTTATAATATAACGAGCGTTAAAGAGGCAAATGTATTTCTGCAGGCGCGCTTTATGGGGGCGCCCGGGCGGAAATGAGGAAAAGCATGATTGAATACGTAAACGTTACAAAAAAATACGGCGAAAATATCGGCGTAGAGGACATAAATATAAAGATAGAAAAGGGCGAATTCGTCTTTCTCGTCGGGCCGTCCGGCTCCGGCAAATCGACGTTCGTCAAACTGCTCCTGAAATTACTCGAAGCGGACAGCGGACATATCTATTTCAACGATAACGATAAGGATTATGATGTAACGGAGCTTCCGAACCGGTTGGTGCCGATCCACCGCAGGAGTATGGGGATCGTCTTTCAGGATTTCAGCTTGCTGACGAAGAAGACGGTTTTTGAAAACGTGGCGTTTGCGATGGAGATCCTGCGCAAGCCGCGCCGCGTGATCCGCCGCCAGGTGCCGCAGATGCTCGATCTCGTCGGTATCAGCGCGGAGGCGATGAAGTATCCGACGGAAATATCGATAGGGGAACAGCAGCGCGTCGCGGTGGCGCGGGCCATCGTGAACAATCCGTCGATCCTTATCGCGGACGAGCCGACGGGAAATCTCGACCCGGAAACGGGTTGGGAAATAATGCGCCTGCTCGAACAGATCAATAAACGCGGGACCACCGTTATTATGGTAACGCATTCGAGCGAGATAGTGAACGCCATGAGCAAGCGCGTTATCGCGATACGGGACGGCCGGTTGGTGCGCGACGAGAATGAGGGCAGCTATCATCAGGAAGACTATGACGGCGATACCGCCGAGGATAAAGGACTTTTTACGATATGAATACGAGGGTGATCGTAGCGCTGAGGCAGGCATTCAGGCAAATGGGCCGGAATCTCACGATGACGGCCACGTCGCTGTTCTCGATAATGGCGATACTGCTGATATTGGGATTTTTCTTTGTCATAATCGTCAACGTCAACTATATGACGCAGGGCATTAAGGAAAGTTTCAATTCGATACAACTGAATCTGCTCGAAACGACGTCGAAGGATCAGGCGGACCGGATGATGGCCGACTTGAAAAACCAGCCGAACGTCCGGAACGTTACCTACCAGACCAAGGACGAGGCGCTGGAACATTGGAAGGGGAAATTTGGCGACCAGGCGGATCTGCTGAACAGGCTTCCGGAAAACCCGCTGCCGAATTCCATTATTATCGAGGTCAAGGATGTCGATAATGTGGACAGCGTTGTAAAATACGCGGACGGAATGCAGGGCATCGAATCGATGACCTATTCCAAGGATACCGTCAACAAACTGATCCGGGTTACGAATATTATCCAAGTAGTGGCTCTCGTCTTGATAATATTCCTGCTTTTTATCTCGATAGTGGTGGTGTCGAATACCATCAAGCTCACGGTCATCGCCCGCGAGCGCGAGATCACAATAATGAAATATATCGGCGCCACCAACTGGTACATACGCGCGCCGTTCCTGTTCGAGGGAATGATAATAGGATTGGTCGGCGCGCTGATATCGGGCGCGCTCGTTCTGACCGTCTACCATTTCGTCGTCGCGAAATACGGCGTCAATATCGTGATGATAATGTCGGCGGGTCTTATCTCGGAAGGCACGATGATCGAAAATCTGACGGTAATATTTGCCGCTCTCGGCGTATCAATCGGCGCGTGCGGCAGCATTATATCGATGCGGCGCTTCCTCGACACAAAGAAAGTGAAGAATTAATCACAAAATGAATGTTTAATTATCATAAAACATCGTTATAGTAAAAGGGAGTAAAGATAGATTTGAAAGCAAAACAGAAAAGATAACCAGCAGATAAAGGGTTGATAATTATGTTTAAAAAAATAACAATATTCTCGATAATATGCATCCTGTCGTTTACGTTGGTCAGCGGCTTGCCGGTGTACGCGAAGACGCAGAGCCAGATAAAGCAGGAACTTTCGGATTCTCAGGACAAGGAAAAGGACGCGAAAGCCGACTACGAAGCCAAGAAGAAGAAGGAAGCGCAGATCGAAGCCGAGATCAAGACGTTGGAGAAAACCATCGCGGCGACGGAAGACGAACTGAAAACGCTCGAATCCGAGATCTCCGCCAACAACGCCAAAATCGAAGAAATCGAAATCGAGATAGCGGCGATGGAGGCCAATGTCCAACGGCAGAACGAAGATCTCAGCGCGCGGCTCAGAATGATGTATGAAAGCGGCGACGGTTCGCTGGTGGAAGTCCTTCTCGGTTCCGAGAGCATCAATGATTTCCTCGGCGGCCTCGATATCGTGAAGAAGATCCACGCCTATGATATGGAAGTCCTCGACGACCTGAACGCGCAGCTCGCGAAAATCGAGGAGAAAAAAGCCGAGCTCGACGCCATCAAAAATGAGCTGAAGGCCAATCAGGACAAGCAGATCCAGAAGCGGGAATCGCTCGCGTCGGATAAGAAAAAGCTCGTCGCGGCTGAGGCGCAGGCGCATAAGGAAACGGTCGAAGCGCAGGAGGACTATGAAGCCGCGCAGAAGGCGTCCGACGCCCTCGAATCGGAGCTTCGGAGTTTCCGCAGCAAAAACGAGTGGGCCGGCACCGTGGTGATCGGCAACGGACGGCTTGGATGGCCGTGTTCCGGCCGCATCACGTCGGAATATGGCTATAGGACCCGTCCGAATTACGGGTATACGCAACTTCACAGCGGCATCGATATCGCCGTTCCCACGGGCACACCGATACGCGCGGCGGAATCCGGCGTCGTGTACTCCGCGGGCTGGAAGGGCAGTTACGGAAACTGCGTTATTATCGACCACGGCAACATGGAAGGCAAGAGCATTACGACGCTCTACGGCCATAACAGCAGCCTTGCGGTCAGCGTCGGCCAGTCGGTCACGCGCGGACAGGTTATCGCCTACGCGGGCAGCACGGGCAATTCCACGGGTCCGCATTGCCACTTTGAAGTGCGGGTGACCGGCGTTGCGCAAAATCCGAGGGGCTGGCTGTGATAAGCCGTTCCGCGGATGAGATCGTCGGTTCCATACTCGATAAGAGAGGATATGTAAGCGCCGGGGAGCGTGAGGAATTCCTTTCGGATAAACCAAAATTGACACACGATCCGTTCCTTCTTCCCGCTGTGGAGGAGGGGACGGATATTATCTATCATTCCCTGAAAGCCGGAGAAAAAATATGCATATACGGCGACTATGACGTCGACGGGCTGATGTCCTGCGTCCTCATGTACGAGTTTCTCCATCTCGCCGCGGAAAACCTCGGCGCGAAGCCGGATATCTTCTGGTACATACCGTCGCGGTTCGACGAGGGTTACGGGCTGAATACCGAAGCGCTCGCGGCGATACGGGATGGCGGCGCGGATCTCGTCATCACGGTCGACTGCGGAAGCGTATCGCGAAGCGAGGTGGAATTCGCCCGGGACGCGGGGCTGAAAATCGTTATTACGGATCATCACGACTGCGATACGGCGCGGGTGCCGGACTGTCCGGTCATCGACCCGAAAGCGCGGGATTCGCATTACCCGTTCAAGGGCTTGTCCGGCTGCGGCGTGGCGTTCAAGACGGCGCATGTGCTGCGGCTCCGGTATTTTGCCGGTAACGAGCAGTTGCGCTTGGCGCTGAACCGCATGCTCGATCTCGTCGCGGTCGCGACGATTGCCGACGTGGTCCCGCTGACGGACGAAAACCGCACCTGGGTAAAATACGGGCTGGCGGAACT
>JAISEX010000212.1 GCA_031263875.1 Eubacteriales Family XIII. Incertae Sedis bacterium
GAGATCGATCCTGACGCGCTGTGTTCGCTCATCTTCACGTCAGGCACGACGGGGCTTGCAAAAGGCGTTATGCTGTCGCATACGAATATTGTGCATAATGTCCTCGGCATGGCGGAATTTATGGAAGTCCATGGGTGGACGGCGCTCGACGTGCTGCCGATGCACCATACCTACGAATTTAACTGCGGCATACTCGGCACCATGTACCAAGGCGTGACGGTGGCGTTCTGTGAGGGTCTGAAATACATCGTGAAGAATATGGCGGAGGTGAAGGCGAATCTGATTCTCGGCGTTCCGCTGATGTTTGAGAAGATGTATAAGATGATTTGGCGGCAGGCGGAGAGTTCGGGCAAGGCAAAGACCATGCGGCGCGCGATAAGCCTGTCGAAGGCCGTCGGCGGATCGAAGCTGAAGGCGACAAAAAGGGTGTTCAAGGCGGTGCATCAGGCGATGGGCGGCGATATGCGCCTTATTATCGCGGGAGGCGCGGCGATCGACCCGACGGTAATCGAGGATTTCAACGCGATGGGGTTCACGATGGTGCAGGGTTACGGCATGACGGAATGTTCGCCGATCGTTGCGGTGAACAAGGACCGCTGCCACAAGGCGGCTTCCGCGGGCCTGCCTCTCGGCAAGACCGAGATCAAGATCGTGGACGCGGATGAGGACGGCATCGGTGAGATCATTTACCGCGGGCCGTCGGTGACGCTCGGCTATTACGACGACCCGGAAGAAACGGCCAAGGTGCTGCGCGACGGGTGGCTTTACAGCGGCGATTACGGGTATATCGACGAGGACGGTTTCGTGTATATTACGGGCCGGAAGAAGAACGTTATCGTGACGAAAAACGGCAAGAACATCTTCCCGGAGGAAGTCGAATATTATCTGCAGAAATCCGATTACATAGAGGAAGTCGTGGTGTGGGGCAAGGACGAGCTGGCGGGCGATACCGTGATATGCGCGGACGTCTTTCCAAATATGCCGCATATCCGCGAAAATCACGGCAATATCGACGAGGCGGAAATACGGAAACTGCTCGACGGCGAGATAGACGCGGCGAACGAGAAGATGCCGTCGTACAAGCGGGTAAAGCGTTTTGATGTCGTCGAGAAGGAATTTGAGAAGACGACAACGCAGAAAATCATACGTCACAAGATAGCGCACAAGAAGGAGGAGGTTTAAGAAACTATGACGCCGAGAGAATTGATTCCCGAAGATGAGTACCGGAAAATCAAAGCGGAGGATCACGCGCGCGCGCAGGCGCAGCACGATTTTATCCAGAGTACGGACGATCCCTATGTCTATCACCGGGATCAGCGCCCCGTGGCGGATATCAAGCATATGCTCGAAACGAGCGCGGAGCTTTTCGCGGACAGGATCGCGTTTTACGAGAAGCCTTCGCATAATGAGCCGTTCCGCGAGATAACATATCGCGAGATGAAGAAGGACGTCGATGCGCTCGGCACGGCGCTTCATGCTCATGATATGCGCGGCAAGCGAATAGGCGTTATGGGCGAGAACTGTTACGGTTGGGCCCTTTCGTATCTCGCGGCCGTCTGCGGAACGGGCGTGGTGGTGCCGCTCGACAAGGAGCTTCGCCAGGACGAGATAGAGCATCTCGTGACCGAGGCTGAGGTGGCGTGCATCTTTTATACGAAAAATTACACGAAGATGTTCGAGAAAATCAAAGAGAGCGGCGATACGCAGCTTGAACTTTTCATTAATCTCGACGGGGAAACGATGGAGCCGCACGAGGTTTCGCTCGCGTCGATAATGGCTGAGGGTGCGGAACTGATCGCGCGGGGGAACCGCGCGTTTCTTGACGCGCAGGTTTTGCGGCAGGGCATGGGGATTTTGCTCTATACCTCGGGAACGACGGGCGTCGCGAAGGGCGTGATGCTGTCGCATGAAAATATCTGCACGGATTTGATGATACCGCCGACGACTTTCCTCGTGGCGCCGGAGGACATCTTCTTCCTGATATTGCCGCTGCATCACACCTACGCGTGTACGTGCAGCTTTCTGATCCCGATTTACCGCGGCGCTGCGGTCGCGTTTTGCGAGGGATTGCGGTATATTACGGACAATTTGAAGGAAGTGAAGCCGACGATGATACTCGGCGTGCCGCTTATCTTCGAGAATTTTCACCGGAAGATATGGCAGAACGTGCGCAAACAGGGCAAGGAGAAGCTGCTGCGCCGCATTATAAAGGTGAACCGCGTGACGAAGCGCGTCGGCATTGATATCGGCAAGGTCTTTTTTAAGCAGATCACGGACACGTTCGGCGGCAGGATGCAGCGCATTATCTGCGGCGGGGCGGCGATCGATCCCGCCATCCTCGACGGTTTTATCGATCTCGGCATCGGCGCGTTGCAGGGCTACGGCCTGACGGAATGCGCGCCGATCTGCGCGCTGAATCCCGAACGGGCGGCGCGGAGCGCGAGCGCGGGCCATATACTCGCGGGGTTTGACGGGCGCATCGACGACCCGAACCCCGAAACGGGGATCGGCGAGATCTGCGTCAAGGGCGATAACGTGATGCTCGGCTATTACAAGAACGAGGAAGCGACGAACGAGGCGCTGGCGGACGGTTGGTATCACACGGGCGATTACGGGTATATCGACAAGGACCGCTACGTGTATATTACGGGACGGAAGAAGAGCGTCATTATCACGAAGACGGGCGAGAACGTCTTTCCCGAGGAACTCGAATACCTGCTCGGGCGCACGGAAATCGTGGCGGAGAGCATGGTGTGGCAATCCGACGCCGATATTTCGGCGGACAGCGTGATCGTGGCGACGATACTGCCCGATCCCGAGGCGGTGGCCGAACAGCTCGGTAAGAACGCGACGGACGACGCGATCGGCAAACTGCTCTGGAGCGAGGTCGATAAGATCAACGCGGACCTGCCGTACTTCAAAAAAATCAAGCGCGTGATCCTGCGCGGCGCGCCGTTTGACATCACGACTTCAAAGAAGATCAAGCGGTTCGTCACGGAAAACCGCGATGGGTTGGAAGTGTAGAAATGCTGTAACGGATTTTGACCGGGAATAGCGAAGCGGGCGCAAACTCGTTTTGCTCGCGGCTCCCGCAATCCCCCGGCTAACGTCCGTCATTCCGGGCTCGACCCGGAATCCCACAGACCGAGGTATCCTTTTGGGCGCATGGGTCACTCAAAATGATTTTGTCGGTAACCTGCGGGATAGCCTTACGCGGGTATTGACGAAAAACGCTCTTTTGTTTTGAGTGCCCCACCGGGCTATCCGCTTGTATCTTTTTCGCCTACGGCGAAAAAGATATCGCTGCTATCCCTTGCGCGTCGCGGCTGACGCCGCTCCCTGTGCGGGCACGATACATTACACCTCCGTCCTTCCGGCGGCGAACCGGTTTATAGCGAAAACGCCAAAACGCGCGAGATGGCGCACGACGTGAGCGTCTTCATCGTGCCGTAAGGCATTATAGCGCAAATTATAAAAAACAAAAGGGCTGTCTCGTATTATTTGAGACGGCCCTTTATTTACTTTTATGCCTTTTCCTCAAAGGCTTCCTCACCTGCGCCGCAAACGGGGCACTCGGTGGGTTTTTCATCGGCTTCCGTTTCGTAGCCGCAGACGTTGCATACCCAGACCATGCGTTCCTCCTTTGATATCATTCCCTTCGGGAGCGCCGGCCCCCGCTTATATACATTACATGGTATCAGGTATTGACGCGGGTTGCAATGAGCGGCGCCTGAGGCTTCCGCGAAATTAAAAAATATTCCTCGAAATAGAGGTTAAAAAATTTAAACGTGCCGGTAAATGCGAAATCGCGAGCATATATCATTCAAAAATTATATAATAATTCAATAGATATATTTTATCAACGAGAGAGTTTTTAAACTCGAAAAGAGAAAAGGATATGATAGCAATGAGAAAGATATGCGTTTGCGGTTTTATTATAATGACGCTGCTCTTTACGGCGTGTTCCGGGAAAACGGGTCCCTCCGCGCCGCCCGCCCCGGAAGCGCCGGCATCTTCCGAACAGGAAAGCGGGAAAAAGGCCACGCTGACGGATGACGCCCGCGCGCTGGGAATTACCCAAGACAATTAC
>JAISEX010000242.1 GCA_031263875.1 Eubacteriales Family XIII. Incertae Sedis bacterium
CGCCCGCCGAGGGCAAAGTCTTCGACACATGGACGACGAGCGACGTAACGCTTACGGACGCAAACAGCTCCACAACGACCTTTACCATGCCGGATCACGCGGTAGCGGTCACGGCGACGTACAAGGATGCCACTGAACCGGAAACCTACGCCGTAACGGTAACGAACGGCACGGGTGGCGGAAATTATGCAGAGGGAGCGACTGTCAGTATCAGTGCGAACGCGGCGCCGTCAGGCAAAACGTTTGACACATGGACGGGCGATGTAACCCTTGCAAACGCGAACAGCGCCTCGACGAGCTTCGTTATGCCGAACCACGCGGTTATCGTAACGGCGACGTACAAAGACGCGACTTCGCCAACAGATGACAATTGGGCCTACGAGGACGGCACGTGGTATCTCGTCGATGATGGCGGTGAAAAACTGACCGGCTGGCAGAAAGTTGAGGACACGTGGTACTATCTCGCTTCGAGCGGCGAAATGCAAACCGGATGGGAACATGTCGGCAGCAGTTGGTATTATCTCGCCGGGAACGGAAAGATGCAGACCGGTTGGGTCTATAACGGCGGTAAGTGGTATTATCTCACCACAAGCGGCGCAATGAAAACCGGCTGGCAGAAAGATAAGAATGCGTGGTACTATCTCTCCGGAAATGGTGCGATGGTTACGAGCAAATGGTTTAAGGATACCGATGGAAGTTGGTACTACCTCGCCGGAAGCGGCAAAATGCTGATGGGGAAGCAGACTATCGGCAGGAAGACTTACACGTTTAAAGCAAATGGAGTGTGGGTGAGCTAGACCGAACAGAACACATTACACAATAATTATTGCAGGAGAGGGGTCGCGCAGAGATGTGCGGCCTCTTTCCATCGTGCCGTATGGCGTAAACCCGCGCCCGGATTTCATACGAATGGTATGAGGTCTGCGGCGTCCGTTCGCGTTGCAAGGCGTGCCAATAAGTTTTACAATAAGAGAAGAAAAATGCATGGGAAAACGCGCGGCGGACGAGATAAAGGAGAATCGCTATGCTTTCAAAAAAAGAAAATTTCCTTGAAACAGTGAAAAAAGAGGGCGCGCCGGACCGTTTGGTCGATCAGTGGGAGGCGGTCGAGTTGATCTACGCCGATCCCATCAATATCGCGCAGATGCCGGAGGTGAAGCGGGGCGGCACGGGCAAGAACAACTGGGGCATGACGATGATATGGCCGGAGGATCAGCCGACGTGGGCGCCGTATCACACGGAGGAAACCATTCTCGTGAAGGATGTTTCGACGTGGCGCGACCAGCTTGAGGTCCCGGTTCTCGATTTTCCGGCGGAGGCGTGGGCGCCGTTCCGCGCGAAGGCGGACGAGATCGACCGTTCGGAAAAGCTCCCGACGGCGTTTATGCACAGCGGGCTGTTCGAGCGGTTGCACGGCGTGATGGGATTTGAGGGCGCGCTGACGGGCATGCTCGAATTTCCCGAAGAATATCTCGATCTCTGCAAGGCCATCGGCGACGAGCGCATACGCGAAACCGCGCAGATGATCGAATATCTCGATCCGGAGATGATATTATTCCACGACGATTGGGGCATGAAGCACAGCCTGTTTATGAATCCGAAGCATTGGCGCAAGTTTATCAAGCCGCATTATGTGGAGTTGTATAAGCTGTGCCGCGACGCGGACGTCCTCGTGATGCATCACGCGGATTCGTTTCTCGAACCGATCGCGGAGGATCTCGTCGAGCTCGGCATTGATATTTGGCAGGGCGCGCTTCCCGAAAACGATATCCCGAAATTGCAAGAGCAGTTCGCGGGCCGCCTGACGATGATGGGTGGCATCGACGCTTCGCTCGTCGACCGCGCGGACACGACCGAGGCGGTGATACGCGGCGAGGCGCGGCGCGCGTGCGCGGAGTACGGCCCCGGCGGTCACTTTATCCCGTGCATGACCTACGGCGGGCCGGACAGCAACATCTTCCCGAACGTCGACGCGACCGTTTCGGACGAGATAGGGTTATATAATAAGGACACGTACGGTATTTGATGATACGCGTCAGGATAGAGGGAACCGGTAAGACTGCCCGTGCGGGCGGCGGCGATAATCTTTTGACGTGCCTCAGGGAGGCGGGTCTGCCCGTGCGCGCGGATTGCGGCGGCGCTGGAACCTGCGGTAAATGCCGTGTGCTCGTGGACGGGAAGCCTGCGCTTGCCTGTCAGACGATACTGACGCGGGAGATAACCGTCGCGCTGCCGGAGATGGCCGGCGATGAGGAACTGAGCGCCGGGAAAAACGATTTGCTGACGGCGCGGCAGGTGGCGGCGGGCGCGGCCCGCGGCGGCTCTGCGCCGGATGGTTTTGCCGCGGTATCTGTCGGCGGTGAGGCTCCGTGTTTTATCGCGATCGATCTTGGCACGACGACTATCGCCGTCAGCCTGATCGACCGGGCGCGCGGCAGCGTGCTGTCGTCGGCTTCGTTTCTGAATCCGCAGTGCGCGTATGGCGCGGACGTTATATCGCGCATCAATGCGTCGCTCGACGACTCGTCGGCGCTTTCCGCGCTGGTACGCGAACGGCTGGCCGGCGAGATGGCCAGTATGATGCAAAAAACCGGCGTGGGGCGGGACGGTCTTGGCCGGATCGTTGTCGCCGGAAATACGACGATGAGTTATCTGCTGCTTGGATTGCCGTGCCGTTCGCTCGGCTTTGCGCCGTTTAAACCGGCGTATCCGGCGGGCGGGTATTATGAGGCCGGTTCGCTGTTCGGCGCGGAATTCTCGGACGTAAAATGCCTCGTGATGCCGTATCTTTCCGCCTTTGTGGGCGGCGATATCACGGCGGGTCTGCTGTCCGCGGATCACCGGGACGATTACTTCATTATCGATATGGGAACGAACGGCGAGCTCGCTTCTCTGACGGACGGCAGGCTGCTCTGTTCCTCGACGGCGGCGGGCCCCGCGTTTGAGGGCGTAAATCTTTCGTGCGGCATGGGCGGCACGGCGGGCGCGGTGTCAAGGGTGTGGCTTGACAGCGGCGAGATCCGCTTCGCCACGATAGGCGGCAAAACGCCGGTGGGCATCTGCGGCTCCGGCGTCCTCGATATTATCGCGTGCCTGATCCGGGCGGGCGCGATGCGCGCAAACGGGAAGCTCGACGAGAGCCATCCTTTGGTCGCGGATAAGCGCGTCGTCATCGCGGGGCAGGTGGTCTTTACGCAGAAAGACGTGCGGGAATTTCAGCTCGCGAAAAGCGCGATACGTTCCGGCATCGAAATACTGCTCGCGGAGACGGGCGGCGTGGTGCCGAACTGTGTGCTGCTCGCCGGCGGGTTCGGTCAGCATCTCGATCCCGAAAGCGCCTTTGTAACGGGGCTTCTTCCCGCGCTTTTGCGCGGCCGGGTGACGGCGGCCGGGAACACGAGTCTTGCGGGCGCGATCCGGGTGGGCTTCGACCCGTCGCTTCTCGAACGCGCGGACGATTACCGGAAGATAAGCCGCGAGATCAACCTCGCGACCCATCCCAATTTCAGCGATATGTTTATGAATTTTATGCGGTTTGAGGGGTAAGGTGCTGGCAACGTTCGCTGCGTTCACTCCTCCGCTCGGCTTCGCCTCGCTTCGCTGTCCTGTTTTACATTACAATGCGGCGCAGCCGCGTAAAACAGGCTCCGGTGGGGCCCCGCCCCATGCGCCCAAACCAAACGCTATTACCGGCAGCTTCCGAGAATTACGAAATGCCCGCTATTCTTTTACCGAAGTGATGATATGGGCGAATTCCTTTTCGATCAAATTAACGACATTCAATCCCGCAGTAGTGAGGATTTCAATCGTTTTATCAATGTTA
>JAISEX010000243.1 GCA_031263875.1 Eubacteriales Family XIII. Incertae Sedis bacterium
TGTCGCGGGTCAAGGCGCTTTTGAAACGGACGGCGGCTTTGGACGCGGAGGACGCCTCGTATGGTATCGGGGATGTCGCGCTCGACGCCATGAAACGCAGCGTCACGGTTTCCGGCGCGGAGGTGACGCTGACGTTCAAGGAGTTCGAGTTGCTGAAATATCTGATGGAGAACGAGGGCATCGTGCTGTCGCGCGAGCGGCTTCTCAGCGAGATATGGGGCTACGATTACGCGGGCGAAAGCCGGACGGTCGATATGCACGTGATGTCGCTTCGTCAGAAGCTCGGCGCGGGCGGGAGCATTGTCAAAACCGTTCGCAACGTCGGTTACAAGGCGGCGGTGTGAAGCAGTGATGGTTTCGGAAAAGCGAAAGATAGCGCGGCCGCTTGCGCAGAGGATACTGAAAAACGGCAGGGACGCGGCGGATCCGGCGGCGAAGCTGCGGCGCGAATTTTCCGCGAACGTGTCGCATGAGCTTAAGACGCCGCTGACCAGCATCGCGGGCTATGCGGAGATGCTTGACGAGGGAATGGTCGCCCCCGAGGACCGGGCGGAATTTATCCGCAAGATACGCGACGAGTCGCGCCGGCTTATCGCGCTCGTTGAAGACGTTATGTTTATCTCTAAGCTCGACGAGAGCCGGGCGGATGGCGGTTTCGAGCTGATCGACCTCGAAGTGATCGCGCGTGAGGCCGCCGGCAAACTCGCGGAGAAGGCGGCGAGATCCGAGGTCGCCGTCACGGTGGAGCAGCCGCGTGAAAAGCCCATTATCAGAGCGAACCGCTTGATGATGGAAGAACTGTTTTCCAACCTTATTGATAATGCCGTCAAATATAACGTGCCGGGCGGACAGGTCATGGTCAGCTTTGAGCGCGAGGACGCGAAAACCCACGTGACGGTCGCCGATACGGGCATCGGCATACCGGCGGAAGTCCAGGAGCGCGTGTTTGAACGGTTCTACCGGGTCGACCGGTCGCGCAGCAAAAAGACGGGCGGTACGGGTCTGGGACTCGCCATCGTGAAACATATCGCGCTGATACACGACGCGGATATCAGGCTCGCGAGCGAACCGGGCATCGGCACGACGATAGGCATCACGTTCAAGCCGTTTTTTATCGAGTGGAAGAAAGTCAATAATAAATAGGTCGCAGGGGTGGGAACCCGGTAATCGCTGAAAGTTGCGGTGCGATGGCATTTCGTTTGGGCGCATGGGGCTGTCCTGAAATGGATGAGAACATGCCATTGTTAAAAATTTAACAATAAAGGACATCTCAAACACGACAAAACAGCCCCACCGGGCTCTGCGGGGCTCCGCTGATCGCTCCGGCCGCTTCGCGGCTGTTGCCGCACCCTCCGATCCCTTGTCAGAGGTACAGGAGCTTTAGCTCCGTTGTACCTCGAACATCGAGGAGCGCAGGGCTTCAGCCCGTGGCGCTCTACCGTGCGCGGGACAGGTGCGACATTCTAAGCCGCCATGGAAAAGCCTCTCACTTGCGGCTGGAGCCGCATTCCTGTGCGGGCACAGTACGCGGCGCGCCCATCATTCCTCCGGCGTACCCGTCTATCGCCTAAACAACAAAAGAAACGAGAAGCGGGACCTGGTATAAGCATTCTTCCCGTGCCGTCCCCCGCAGCGGCCGTCGCAGCAAATTTAAATCACCTTCAGATACTTCCGCGCGATCCTCAGCGCCTTGTCCGGGTGGTTTTCCGCCAAAAGCCCGATGGCAAACAGGATGTACTGCTCATCAAGCAGGTATTTCGGGTGCAGCGGCTTGAGGACGTTCGGCTGTTCGGGCGCGGCCTGCGCGCCTTCGAGGACGTAACGCGGGTTCGACGAAAAGGCGAGGGGGCCGCCCGTGCCGATAATGTATTCGATATTCGAGAGATCCTTTCCGCGCTGGACCCAGACGTCGCCGTCGTGCGTCCATATGGCTTCGACGCGGCCCGCGTGCCGGTCTGTGGCGGTCCGTACCGCGAGATGGGCGAGCATCAGTTGGCGTTTCGTCTGCTCATGGCCGTCGGGCACGCTTCGGGCGGCGCGCAGCGCTTCGAGTTCCCGTTCAAAGCGGTCCCGGTCGTCTGTGACGTTTTCATATTTACGCTCCCGCTCCATATCGGCGCGCGCTATATCGGCCAGAGTATCTAAATTGTGGTACATGCCGAGGTCGCCTTCCACCGTGCGCTTCGCGTAGGGCTCGAGCAGGCCGACGGTGTGGACGCCGTCGCGGGTCGGAACGCCGCGGGCAACCGAATCCACGTCCGTGGTCGCGCCGCCGACGTCGACCAGCAAAAGTTCGCCGAGCCCGCCGGTCTGTTTCGTTCCGTTAGCGATCAGCACCGCGGCGTCAAGGACTGCCGAGGGCGTCGGCATAACGATGCCGCTGATCATGCCCGAAACGCGCGCCACGCCCTTCGCCTCGGTGATCCTGTTCAAAAAGACGTCGCGTATCATCTCATTCACGGCGTCGAGATCCAGCCGCCCGAATTCCGGCATAATATTCTTCGTATAATTGACGTCCAGCCCCGTGCCGTCAAAAGCCGCCGCGATATCGTCATACGCCGATTTATTACCGGCCACGATCACATGGCTGAGGCTGTCCGCGATGGTCGCGAGCTGCCGCGCGTTGTGCGCGATGATCTTCCGGTTACCGCCGTCCGTGCCGCCCGTCAAGAGGACGATATCCGGCGCGAGCCGCACTATTTCGCCAAGCTCGGAGCCGGTCATCTCATACGAATACAGACCGGCCACCTTAGCTCCCGCGCCGAGAGCCGCCATATGCCCGGCTTTTGTCGTGTAATCCGGCACCAGGCCGACACACACCATCTTCAGGCCGCCCGCCGCGCTGCTGCACGCCACGGCTTCGCGAAGTTCCTCCTCGCCGACCGGAATACGCGTCCCGATGCGGTCGAGGACGTTCGCGAGGCCGATGGTGACGTCGGTTTCCACCGTCGACGGCATCTGGACGCGCGCAAGCACCGTCTCCGTCGCCAGGTCAAAGGCGACGCCCTTCGTAAACGTGCTTCCAAAATCAATGCAAATCTTTATATCGCTCATCTGTCGTACCGTTCGCACGTCCCTCCGAAAAAACGGCCTCTTATTTCAATAACATTTTCCTACGATTATTTTTTTTAGTGCGGGCGCATGGGGCACTCAGATCATGTTTGCTTCGCATCGTCACCCGGAGGAGGCGCAGCCGGCGAAGCAATCCAGTCTTACTATTTGCGTGCCCCACCGGGCTATCCGGGGCTCCGGCCCCGCTGCGCGGGGCTGCTACCGCACCCCTCCTATCCCTTGCGCGTCGCTTCGCTCACTGCGTTCGCTACGCTCTCCGTAGGGGGCTGCTGCCCCCTTTCGGCGGACTGCGCCTGCTTCGCTTCGCTCATTGCCTCCGTCCTGTCCCCCCCGGAGCGGTTATTCGCCGCGCCGTTCGGCACGGCTGCGATGTGGGGAAGTGCCGGGCCCTCCA
>JAISEX010000023.1 GCA_031263875.1 Eubacteriales Family XIII. Incertae Sedis bacterium
GGCATATGGAATTTCGCGACGATCGACCTTACGGTTCCGGACGGCATCTGTATGCAGAACGAACATCTGAGCGACAGCCTGCACGAGCTCGTCTATTACATCCATAGCAAGTAAAACGGGCAGCTTGTTAGCAGGCGCGTTACGAAATTTTCGATCCGAAATAAATAGTACTGAAACGGCTTGTGAGAGAGTGTAATCGCTTGCGGTATAATCTTTTGCGGTGTAATCGCTTGCGGTATAATCTTTTGCGGTGTAATCTTTTGCGGTGTAATCTTTTGCGGTGTAATCGCTTGCGGCTTGCCTTTGGAGGCGTGGCAGCGGTTCGGGTTCCGAGTTATGTAAAATTATGGAATATCGCATCTGTGCGCTAAACGCACATTCAAGCGGGTCTTACGAGAGGGAAATTACAGAATACTATTGAGGCGCTCTGCGTAGGCGCCAACCGCGACCGGATTTCGCGACACGGAAAATTATATAATACTATTCAGACGCCTCGCGCAGGGATCGGACGAAAGCTTCACCTGATGGGAAATTATGTAAATCACTGTCACTATTACATCATTATCAATCACTATCCCCACATTACCACTCAAAAGTTCTGCAACAAATCTTTTATTTACAAAAAATAAAAAGCCGGTCGGTCCGAAAACCCACCGGTCTTTTCTATTAAGCAGAGGGGATCAATATGTTCGATTCCCTCCGCCTACAAATTGCTCTTATGCCTCGTTGGGAGCGTCGACCGGACATGCGCTCGCGCACGCTCCGCAGTCGATGCATGTATCGCCGTCGATCGTGTAGGGTTCACCCTCGGCGATCGCGTCGACCGGACATTCCGCTACGCAAGCACCGCATGCGATACAAGAGTCATTGATTACATAAGCCATTTGTTGCCTCCTTGAAACTAATTCGTACCAAACTCATGTTAATATGATAATATATCAATGCCGTAATTATACCAAACAAGAAGGTAATATCGCAATACTATGGAAAAAAATATTGACGGAATAAAAATATACAGCCTTGTCGGGAAGAGCGGGACGGGCAAAAGTTTTCAGGCGATCTCACTCGCGAACGACTATGGCATCGAGGCGATCATCGACGACGGCCTGTTTATCTACAACGGGCGGATCGCGGCGGGCGTGTCCGCAAAGCGGCGGGAAACGAAGACGCTCGCGATCAAGACGGCGCTGTTTATGGACGATGCTCTGCGCGCGGTGGCGCTGCGCAGCATCAAAACCGCGGCGCCGAAATCCATTCTTATTATCGGGACGTCGGACAAGATGGTGGCCCGCATCGTCGACCGGCTGAATCTTCCGCAGCCGAGCGAACGCTTCGATATCGAAAATATCACGACGGAGAGCGACCGCGAACAGGCGCACAAAAAGCGCTACGAACTCGGCGGCCATATTATACCCGCCCCGACGGTGCAGATAAAAAAAGATTTTTCGGGCTTTTTCGTGCATCCGTTAAAATCGCTCCGGGATTTCAGCGAGGACACGTGGGAGGAGATCAATCCGTTTACCGAGCGCGATATCCGCCGGCCGTTTGCGGAACGCACGGTCGTGCGGCCCACCTATAGCTACCTCGGCAAGTACACGGTTTCCGATAAGGCTATCGTGGATATCGTGCAGATAGCCGCGTCGAACGTTCCGGAAGTGGCGTCTGTGGGCGGCACCTTCGTTCGCGTCAGGACCGCCGGCGTTATTATCGAAGTGTCGCTTATCATGAAATACGGCGCCAACGTCCGCGAGGCGGCGCGCAGCTTGCAAAAAAGCATCGCGGAGAGCACCGAAGACATGACTTCGATGAATATATTGGCCGTAGATATTGAGATTAGGAGCCTGGTATGGTTAAATTAATATATGGCAAATGATTTAGGGAAATTGATTTTCAATAATGTGAGCGATTTCAACCTCGACGACACCTTCGATTGCGGGCAGTGCTTCCGATGGAACCGGGAGAGCGACGGCAGTTGGTCGGGAATCGTGGCGGGCGCGTTTGCCAATATTTCGTTTGCGCCGACGCGCGGCGAGAACACGGGCTCGGTGGTCATCTGGAGCAATCTCCATGCCGGTGATCCCGCGCGCCGGGAAGCGTACTGGCGGGATTATCTCGACTTAGGCCGCGATTACGGCGCGATCAAACGCATACTCGGCACGGAGGATCCCGTGATGCAGAAAGCCATCAAAGCGGGCCCCGGCATTCGTATCCTGAACCAGAACAAATGGGAAACCCTCATTTCTTTCCTCATCTCGCAAAACAATAACATCCCGCGGATCAGGGGCTGCATCGAATCCCTGTGCCGCGCCCACGGCCGGCGTATCGGCAAGCTGAAAGGCTCGTCGGTATTTTCGTTTCCGACCATCGAGCGGCTCGCGGCGCTCGAGGACAGCGATCTCGATATGTGCCGGCTCGGTTACCGCGCGCGGTATATTGCGGAAACCGCGAAGCAGGTGGCCCGCGACGGCGGCGCGCGGCTCGAGGCCGGCGAGGACGTCCCGACCGCGGAAATAGAATCCTACCTCGAAAGCCTGACGGGTGTCGGCCCCAAAGTCGCGAATTGCATTATGCTCTTTTCCATGAAAAAGACGGAGGTTTTCCCGATCGACGTCTGGGTGCGGCGCGTCATGAACCGCTTCTACGGCATGGGCGAGGAGAACGTTTCCGCCATCAAGGACTACGCCGAGCGCAATTTCGGCGAGTACGGCGGCATCGCCCAGCAATACCTCTTCAACTATATCCGCACGATAAAGGACGATAACCCCGCCCTGTACGAACGCTTCGGCTTCGAAAGCGGAAGCATGGACGAAACCGCCGTCGTTTTTGCGGAGGAATGAAGGCGGGAAATTAGTTCCCGAGCGTGATCCGCAATATCTTTTGACCGAGGGGTCGAGCCACCGCAGTTAATAATTTGGGGCGCATGGGGCTGTCCTAGTGGATTTGATAGAATTCCATTAAATAGAAAATAATGGAATGTGATATGAATCGAAAATTACGAAAAGCCAGCCCCACTGGGCTCTCCGGGGCTCCGCGTCGCCTGTTTTACGCGGCTTCAGCTACAGTGTAAAACAGGACAGCGAAGCGAGCAACGCGAGCGGAGGAGTGAGCGCAGCGAACGTTGCTCCGGCCGCTTCGCGGCTGCTTCGCACCCCTTCGATCCCTTGGCAGAGGTACAGGAGCTTCAGCTCCGTCGTACCTCGCACAACGAGGAGCGCAGGGCTTTGCCTGTTTTACGCGGCTTTAGCCGCAATGTAAAACAGGACAGCGAAACGAGCGCAGCGAGTGGAGGAGTGAGCGCAGCGAACGTTAGCCCGTGGCGCTCTACCGTGCGCGGACACATGCGGGCAAGGTACACAACACATTCTCCCTCTTGACGGCGTTCCCGTTTTCCGACGCAGCACAAAAACACGCGAGAGAGGGCTTTAACGCAAGCGACCCCTCCCTGCCGTCACCCGTCCCTCAATCAAAAGAAAACTTAATACTTTGCAAAATATAATTTTTCTTCTTTTCATTTCGAAAAAATGGGTATATAGTAGAGACAGGTAATTTTACAAGCCACAAAGCACAAGGGGGAAATGTGCCGAGAACCGCTGCAAGCAAAATGAACGCCTTCCATATCCAGGGGGGGGGGGGCATGGCGATTAGATCATGCTGATGTAAATCATTCGGTATCTACAAGACACGATTTCTTCGTATCTTGTTTCAATACGGCAACTAAAAACGGAAGTAAGGAACAGCCCGGTACGCACCGCACGCAGGGGCTGTTATTTTTTACAGAGGTACAGGAGCTTGCTCCGTCGTACCTCGTACGCGAGGAGCGTAGCGGCTCCGCCGCGTTGCGGAGGTTACAGGAGCTTCAGCTCCGTTGTACCTCCCATTCGAGGAGTGCAGCGGCTTCGCCGCGTGGCACTCTACCGTGGCGCTCTACCGCGCGCGTCAACCCATATCATCGCGAACAGAGCGAAATAATCCGGTTTATACCGCTGGATTGCTTCGTTGCGCTCGCAATAATGCGGGAATAAAAAGTAAACAATCGAAAACGAATAGGGGAGGAAACACTAATGCAATTCATGAAAACTACCGCAAGAAGAAAGAAACTAGCGCTGTTCGTCGCTCTGATAATGGCGCTGACGCTCTGGACGGCGGTGCCGCTGACGGCGAGTGCGGACACGCAGACGAGCAGCGTCGAGATACAAGCGACCGATACGGTTTCCGAAATCCAAGCCAAAATCCAGGAAGCTCTCGATGAAGACGACGTCGAAACCGTTACGGTTACCGGAACGAAAACCGATGCAGACGAAACGCTTACGCTCGCAATACCGGAGAACGTTACGCTGCTGTGGGCGGCTACGTACACGGGGACAATGGAATGGGGCGTCTTGATCAGTCTGTCAGGCGAGGGCGCGTTTGAAGTGGGCGACGGAGGTACGGTTAGTATCAACGGTGAGAGTGGTTATGCTATATGGGCTGACAACTCTACTATTGCAGTTCGTGATGGCGGCACAGTTAGTGCCGTGGGAGATTATAGCCGCGGCATTTACGTTTGTTACAACGCTGACAACCCTGACCACATTTCCGTTATAGTAAGCGGCGGTACAGTACGCGCTACGGGGATGATAGGTGGGACAGACGCTATTTACTTTTCTGGCGAGGGCAGTGCCGTCGTGAGTGGCGGGACGGTAATCGCTGAAGGATATGAATGTAAAGCTATATATGGCGCCTATAATCTAGATATCAGCGGGAATGCCAGCGTCAGCACTACGATGGACGATAGCACAACTATTTCCGGTTTAAATGTAAACATCGGCGGGAATGCCATCGTCAGTTCTGGAGATAACAGTGTGACTATCAGTTCCGCTGGTACAGTTATAGTCAACGGCGGCACAGTCAGCGCTACGTCAGGCAATGCTATCCAACTGGGCTTCAGTGATCTGCCTACTGGAGTTACGGTCAATGGTGGCGTGGTCTGCGCCACGACAGGATATGCTATTAGTTTAGGCAGCATTTTCCTGACGATCAGCGATAATATTAAGGTCAATGGCGGCTGTATAGTAGCCTACGGTGAAGAGATCAATGGCCAAAACAATGTGATTTATTCACAGTATGACCCAACTGAATTCATGGGTCCGACCGGTACCGGCGTGGTAATTGCGTGGGACGAAGCCGCGTATGATGATGAGCCCTATACCTTTGCTA
>JAISEX010000042.1 GCA_031263875.1 Eubacteriales Family XIII. Incertae Sedis bacterium
ATATCACCGGGGTGCGCGAAAAGCCAAAGCCGTCCGTTCGCAGCTCGATGAGATAAACGGCGTCGGTGAGAAACGCCGGAACGCGCTCCTGATGACCTTCGGTTCCATCGACGCGATACGCGCCGCCGGCGAAGCCGCGCTTGCCGCCGTTCCGGGCATGAACGCAAAGGCGGCACAAGCCGTGCGGGAATACTTTGATAATGAAGGAAAAAGATAATATAATAGAGGGGCAAGATAGTTTGCTCGATACAGAAGTGAGGGAAATTATGGCAGATACCGATAATAAGAACATGACCGATGACGAACCGATGGTTATCACGCTCGAGTATGACGACGGGACGGTCGTAGAAACCGAGGTCATGGGTACGTTCGAAACGGGCGGCAAGGAATACATCGCCCTGATACCGGACGACGGCACGGACGACGTCTACATCTACGGATATGAGGAGGACGATGAGGGCGAGCCCAAGCTCACGGACATCGAAGACGACGCGGAATTTGACCGCGCGGTCGCGGAGTTCGACAAGATCATCGCCGAGGATAATTAAGGGAGAACGCAGGGAGATACCGAAGCACATCGGTATCTCTTTTTTATAGGGATGTTCCTCTGCGTGAGAAAAAAGACCGAGGGGATCAAGGCTGTGGTTGCGGAGGACGACAGGGGGAAGGACGCTTGCGCTCTGTTTTCGTCCGCGCGGGCTTTTGGGTTACGTGAGAAACGGGTTCGCCGGAGGGAGGAGGGGCGTGATGTGTGTTTCGCCCGCATGTGTTCGCGCAAGGGATAGGAGGGGTGCGAAGCAGCCGCGAAGCGGCCGGAGCGAAGCGGAGCCCCGGATAGCCCGGTGGGGGACTCAAAAATAAGAGGTTGTTTTTTTGTAAATGCCCACGCGTAGAATGGTTCCGCGATCAGTCGCAACATCAATTTGAGTGCCCCATGCGCCCGGATAATATCTCTGGATCAAAACAAAAACATCTGTCAAGCATTCACCTTGACACCTCTGCTGCGCCCCCGCATGATCTCGCGTAATCCGCAACATATTATAAAAGCCCACCTCATCATTCCCCGCGCATTTCAATCAAGTGCTTCCAATAGCGCGCCGGCATCATATTCCGCTGGCAGCGCGGGTTGATGCGTTCCCGTATGGCCATCGCGTCAAAATATCCCCGCCAGAGCGCGCGTATTTCGTCTTCGTCCGCGGCCCGCTCAAATAGCCCCTCGTCCGCGAGTTCCGTTATATACCACTCGTGGCCGTAGGATATCAGCGCCTTGCTCCGCCGCAGGTCGTGAATGATAAACGGGTCGGAATGAAAGCGGTCGGTGAAATGCGGTGCGAGGAATTCGAGGACGTCGTTGTCGGGCTCGATGCGCGCATAGAGTATTTCCCGCGCGCTGTGCACCACGGAAAACCGGATAAGCCCGCAGAGCCGGTTGACCTCCGTTCCGAGCCGGCGCTGCGCTTTCTGTATTTCAAAAACGATTGGGTCGCCGTGCAGCAGGCCGACGCCCGGGCCCCGGCGAAATCCGAGCCGGATATACCGGAGCAGTTTCATTTCTTTTTCCGGCGTTTCCGTGCAAAAAACATGATAGATCCGCTCCAAATCGAAGCCGGATATCTTCTCCGCGATCGCCGCATTTACCGCGTTCGCCTTCTCCGCGTCGGTTTCGATAAACGCGGCTGCGCGCACCAGATCGCCGCGGTAGGCGTCCCGAACAAAGATGCCCTCCGCCTTTTCGCGCGGCGACTTTGCGTAATAGTGCCGGTGCACGCAGGTGAGAAATCCGTCGAAACTCCCGTCGTACAGATAGTCCATCTAACCGCCCGCCTCCGCCGGCGCAAGAGCGTCAAACATCGAGATTTGCGCGCCGTTTTTCGTGCCGGAAAGCGAGGCGCGTATCGTGTTCGCGTCCAGCAGCGGTACGTCAGCGTTAACAGACGGAGCCGGCAAATTCGCCATTTCAGACGCGTCGGCCACGGTGGGCAGGCCCGAAAATCTCGCCGCCGCTTCCCGCGATTCGCGCAGAACCCGATCCCGGATATACACCGGCTCAAGCTCCTTTTCGCCATAATATTTCCCGACGCAGGTCAGGAAGTAACGCGCGCGCTTCAGCACGACGCCCATCTTTTTCAGATCCTCATACCGTACCGCCCGGATCCTCCGCTGCTGCATGATCCGCTTCGCCGACACGCTGCCGACGCCCGGTATGCGCAGGAGTTCCTCGAAAGACGCCGTGTTCACCTCGAGCGGAAAGACTTCGATATGGCGCAGCGCCCAGATTATTTTCGGGTCGAGTTCGTAGTCGAGGTTCGGCTCGTCCTCCGTCAGTATTTCGTCGGCGGTAAATCCGTAGAACCGGAGCAGCCAGTCCGCCTGATACAGCCGGTGCTCGCGCTTCAAATTCGGCGGCGCGAACTGCGGCGGCAGCGCCGGGTCGGAAACGACGGGGATGTACGCGGAAAAATACACGCGCTTCATCGAAAATCTTCGGTACAGCGCCTCGGACGTCTTCATGATATGCCGGTCAGTTTCGGGCGACGCGCCGATTATCATCTGGGTCGTCTGGCCCGCGGGAGCGAATTTTTCCTTGTAATGTTTGCGCCGGTCGATAAGCGCCGGCAGATTGCGCATGCCGGCTTCCGCGGCGACTTCGCGTTTCAGGTCTTCGAGAAAACCGTCGCCGGCTTCCGCGTTCCAGCCCGACGCTGATGTGGCCGTGAAGCGGTCTCGGTTGCCCGCGGAACGCAGGGTCTTCTGCTCGAACTGTGTTCGCGTGATTTGGCGCATCGGCGCGAAAATATGCTCCGGCGTTTTCTGCGGCGCAAGTTGCGAGAGACTGCCTGACGACGGAAGCTCCACGTTGACGCTCAGCCGGTCGGAATACAGGCCGATCGCGTGGAGCAGTTCCGGCGCCACGCCGGGTATCACCTTCGTGTGGATATAGCCGTTGAACAGGTGGATCTCGCGCAGCAGGCAGAGCGTTTTCAGCATCAATTCGGCGGTGTGATCGGGCGATATGCGCACCGCGGAACTCAGAAACAAGCCCTCGATATAATTTCGCCGGTAGAATTCCATCGTGATATCCGCAAGCTCGTGCGGCTCGAACGTCGCGCGCTTCGCGTCGGACGTGCGCCGGTTGACGCAATATCTGCAGTTGTAGACGCAGTCGTTGGACTGGAGAACTTTCAGCAGGCTCATGCAGCGACCGTCCGCCGTCCACGAATGGCAGATGCCGGCGCAGGCCGCGCTGCCGATGCGCCCCATGCCGGCCCGGTTCGCGCCGGACGAGGAGCACGAAACGTCGTATTTGGCGCTCTCGCCGAGTATCGTCAGTTTGTCGAGTAAATTGCTTTCCATAATGCGTTTTCCTGTAATCACCAAAAGCTGCGAGCGATCTCGTTTGATTTGGGCGCATGCGGCACTCAAAATGATTAAATAATCGCCGATGATCCTGCGCGCAATCATTCACCAAAAAAGGTTGCATGTTTTGAGTGCCACACCGGGCTCTGCGGGGCTCCGGCCGCCTGTTTTACGCGGCTTCAGCCGCAGTGTAAAACAGGACAGCGAAGCGAGCACCGCGAGCGGAGGAGTGAGCGCAGCGAACGTTGCTTCGCGGCTGCTGCGCACC
>JAISEX010000117.1 GCA_031263875.1 Eubacteriales Family XIII. Incertae Sedis bacterium
GGAATTACAACGCGTGGTTCTACCTCTCGGTCATGGTATTGATTCGGCGCCGCGAACGCTGGTAAGCCGGCAAAACAAAACAAAGCATATTTCGCATGAGTTTGGGGTCGCGCAGAAACGCGCGGCCCCTCCCCTCTTGTGTGCGTGCCCCATGCGCCCGCATTATTCACACGGAGAGCGCTGGGCGCGTAAGCCCTACATGATTTGCCGCAGTTCGCGCGCGTATTTTTCGATAACGCCGATGTTCGCGTAATAATAGGACGACGGGCCCTCGTTTTTCGCGGTGACAAGGCCCGCGTAGGTGAGTTTCCGGACATGCTGCGAGATCGTCGCCTGCGCGTGGGGGAACTTTTCAACGAGATCCTTGTTGCGCACGGGCACGCGGCTGCGGTTACACTCGAGGATCATGCGGTAGATTTCGATGCGCACGGGGTGGGCGAGCGCGTCGGACACCGCGGCTATGCGCGTGTATATTTCGTTGGATTCGGTGAGCGGATCGGGTTTTCGTATTCTCATTTGACTCTTTCACACCTGCTTTTCGGCTGTCTGTATGCGATAAAGGTTTCGGTTTCTGTAATTTTTCGGCGCGGGCTTGATGCTTTCTTAACGTTAATGATACTGTTTTTTTAATAGTAATGCGAGTGATAGCTGATCGTGTTGGCGCTCGTGCCAGTGTTAGTATTAGTGCTAAGGTTAGTGTTAGCGACTTACATATATTCCCATTCGAATCACCTTCTATTCCGTCACTTCCATCACTGACGCTCTCCGCTCTCGCGACACGTTTACTGCCCTGCGTTCCCATTAAACACGGGTCGAACGGGCAGATAACACCGGTTAACTGTCGAGCAGCTCCTTGCGGTCGTTTCCGTTTTGCAGCAGCGCGGTCAGGCGGGCTTCGTCGCCGTCCGCTATCGCGTCCCGCACGGCTCCTATGCGCTCCGTGATCCCGTCGAGCTCGGCGACCAAAGCGTCCTTATTTTCGAGGAACAATTCCGACCACATGCGCGCGTTCAACCGCGCGACGCGCGTCATATCCTGAAAACTGTTCGCGGAAAAGCCCTTGTGCTTCATGGCCAGTTCGCTGCGGATATAGACGTTTGAAATGATATGCGCGAGCTGCGACGTGTACGCTATCATCTCGTCGTGCTTTTCGGGCGTCGTAAAGACCACGCGACCAAAGCCGATATCGAGGAAGAATTCCTTTGCCGCGCCGCGCAGATCGAGGGAGATATCCTCGCCCGGCGTGAGGATCATCGGCGCGTTTTCAAAGAGGTCGTCCTGCGCGTGACGAAAGCCGGAATATTCGCGGCCGGCCATCGGATGCCCGCCGATAAAATGCCACAGGCGGCCGGCCTTCACCGCCGCGAGTTCGTCAGTTACGAACTTTTTCACCCCTCCGCAGTCGATGACGAGCGTCCCGGCCCCGAACCGGTCCGCGTTTTCGCTGATATAGCGGACGATATCGTGCGGATAGAGCGCGACGAGAACGATTTCGCATTCCGGCAGATTTTCGCCCGTCAGACGCCCATCGATGGCGTTCGTCAATTCGGCGCGACCCATCTCGTCCCCGGAAATGTCGTAACCGAGCACCTCATGTTTCGTATGAAGTTTCACCGCCTTTGCGAGCGAACCCCCGATAAGGCCGAGGCCGACGATACCTATCTTCATCTCAAACTCTCCGTTTCTCTCTGCGCGCAATCTATTTTTCCGCAAACATCGCGGCTCGAACCGCGTTTATATCCCCCATCACGTCGGCGAAAGCCTCGCAGGTAAGCGCCTGCGCGCCGTCGCAGAGGGCGTGAGGCGGGTCGTTGTGAACTTCTATCATAATACCGTCCGCCCCGATCGCCGCCGAAGCGACAGACGTCGGCCGCACAAGCCAGCTCTCCCCCGTCGCGTGGCTCGGATCCACGATGACCGGCAGATGCGACAGCCGGTGAAGCACCGGCACCGCCGAAAGATCGAGCGTATTACGCGTCGCCGTTTCAAACGTGCGAATGCCGCGTTCGCAGAGTATAATATCGGGATTGCCCGATGCCATAATGTATTCCGCGCTCATCAGCAGCTCCTGTATCGTGTTCGCGAGCCCGCGCTTCAGTAATATCGGCTTGCCCGCACCGCCGAGCGAGCGCAAAAGCTCGAAATTCTGCATATTACGCGCCCCGACCTGTATCAGATCGACGTCCCCAAACAGCGGCAAATGCGCCGCGTCCATAATTTCCGTCACGATCGGAAGCCCCGTTTCCGCCTTTGCCTCGAGCAGAATATCGATGCCCTCCTCGCGCAGCCCCTGGAACGAATACGGCGACGTGCGCGGCTTAAAAGCGCCCCCGCGCAGAAGCGTTGCCCCCGCCGCCTTTACGCATTTCGCGATCTCCGTCACCTGCTCGCGCGACTCCACCGAACACGGCCCCGCGATCACCTGAAAATGGCCGCCCCCTATCTTAACGCCGCCGACATTGATGACCGTATCATCCGTGTGAAACTTGCGGTTCGCGTTCTTATACGGCTCCGTTATGCGCTTCACATCCTCGACCACCTCGAGCGACCGCAGCAAATCGACGTCAACACTCGACGTATCGCCGATAAGCCCGATAATCGTCTCCTGCCGCCCGACGGACACGTTGGTATCGTACCCCTTGTCATTCAGCCACGACACGAGCTTATCGACCTGCGCCTGCGCAGGATTTTGTTTCAGTATTACAATCATGGTTCGCCTCTCCCTTGCCCCTTTTTCGCATTTTTCTCTTACAACCTCTATTATATCAAAACATCGCGGTCAGTGAGCGTAGCGAGTGTGATACAGAATCCCATAGACGGAAGTATTGGCGTGCGTGTAGTTGTCATTCCGGGCTTGCTCCGCAACGTTCGCTGTGCTCACTCCTCCGCTCGCGTTGCTCGCTTAGGATGTGACTCGGCTTCGCCTCGCAGCTGCTTCGCTGTCCTGTTTTACACTGCGGCTAAAGCCGCGTAAAACAGGCAATCCCCCAGACCGAGGAACTGGAGCAATCGCCGTTAATAATCCGGGCGCATGGGGCACTCAAAATGGCTTTGTCCGTAATCACGGGACAATTATACGCGCGAGAATTCGCAAAAAACAGCCTGTCATTAGAGTTGTAACGAAATTAGCTGTTTTCCATATTATGGTAACTGATTAACCGCAAATCAGATTGAATTTGCGCCATAATCGTTTACGCTTGATGTATTTAATTTTAATTTCGTTACAACTCTATTGCGAGGAGCGCCAGCGATGAAGCAATCCAGCAAACAATCCTGTGCGCGAGTATTTGCAAAGACGGCCTTTTATTTTTGAGTGCCACACCGGGCTATCCGGGGCTCCGCGTTCGCTTCGGCCCCGGCGCTGATGCGCCGTGGCTGCTTCGCACCCCTCCTATCCCTTGCGCGGGAGCGTGCGGGCAAAATACACAACACGCCCCTCCTTCCTACGGCGCCCCCGTTTCTCACATAAACCAAAACCCGCGCGGGCGAAAACACGGGCGCAGGCTCCCTCTCCCTGCCGCCACCCCGCAAAAAAGCAAAATGTAAGAAAATCGTAAGAAACTCGCCCGGTATTTTGTAAGAATTTCCGGGTAATATGAAGTTACGCAGAGAAACGAAGTTAAGCGGTTAAGAGAGAGGTAAGTGAATTGTTTACGGCAAAGGATCATCCGATGATCACAGCGGAATATAAGCGGTACCTGTCGAGCAAATTTAATATCGCGTTATTCCTCTGCATGACGGCGTGCGCGCTGCTCAGCGTTATCGCTTCCCTGCGGGAACACGCGGCGTGGCGCGAGCAGCTTCTCGCTCCGGCGGAAGATTTGAACGTCCCGTTCGCTACGGAAATAGTGAACGGATTTAACGGCATTTCGCTCATTTTCGACTTTTTCATGTCAGACGCGTGGAGCATATTTGTCTTGGTCCTGCTCGGCGGCTTCGGCGTCATTATCGGCGGCGTCACGTGGAAAAACCTTCACGGCGGCTTTGGCAATCTTCTCGTGGTCAGGACGACGTACCGGAACTATCTAACGAATCTGTTGATCGCGCAAGCGGCGTATATCGCCACGATTATAGCGGCCTTCTTTCTGCTGTTCACCGTTATCGCGGTCACGCTCTACCCGCCGGATTTGGCATATGAAATCTACTCTGGCTATTTCGGCGGAATGAGCCTGTACGAATTTATTTTATATGGAATGTTTCAATACTTCATCCTGCTCATGTTCATTATCCCGACGATGCTCATTACCTCGCTGATCACCATCGCCGTTAAAAACAGATTTTTGATTCAGGCGGTTCCGATTCTGCTGTATATCGTGCCGCATTTGATCGGATCGACGATCGGAAATATTTCAAAAATTTTTGCCCGCATAACAATGCTGTTTACTTCAGAACATTTTCTGCGTTTGCCCTCTGTCCTTTTCACCCAATCGTGGCCCGCCCTCGAAATCATTCCCATGGCAGTAACGCTGCCCGCGCTGCTCATCATTATTGCCCTGATCCTGTACCGCAGAAACCTGAAAATCTATAAGGGCGCGTATTTATAATTATGATAATATTTCAAAACAAAAAAATATATATCTGGATCGCCGTTTACGCGCCGTTTTGCGCCTACGTTATCGCGCAATATTTTTCGCTTGATGTCACGCCCGTTCTCGATGCGGAAGCGCTGCATAATGTGCTTCTTCGGCCGCAAAAGATGCTTTTTAATAATAATTTGTTCTTTGCCGTTCTGCTCTTTGCCGCGAGAACGAATTATCTCTCAAACGAATATCTCGTGCGGGGCGGGAAGCGCCTCGCGCCGAAAATACTTCTTGACGGCATGCTGCTTTCCCTCCTCTATACGGCGGTGACGTTTGTGCTCTTGATCGGATTATCGCCGCTCGTAAAATATTATCTCACCACCAATTTGATAACCGGCGCGTTGAAGCTCGGAGCGTTTTGCCTGATATTCCATCTGATCTATTCGGCGTTTTACCTTATATCGAAAAACCATCTGCTTGCGATTTTCGCGGGCGTAATTATAAACATGATGCTGTTGTTAATTGTTGGGCTTATGGAGGAGTTCGGCGCGGGAGGCGGCAGTTGGCTGCGGTATTGGAACCGGTGGTTTTCGGCAATTCCGCTGGTGGCCGCCCTGATAGCCGTTATCGCAATGCTGCTGAGGAAAAAGGATTTTTTGTGAAACTACCGCTACTCTTTATCTATTTTTTATTGCTGGACAGTCTGGTATTCGCTGACGGTACGCGCGGGAGCGGTCCACAGCATCTGATCCGTTTGGCGACGGGCATTGATTTTGAAACGAATCAAACTGCGCCCTATCTGCTGTTCGCGGCAATCTGTCTGTACGGTGTCTGCATCGTGCGCGGCGCA
>JAISEX010000109.1 GCA_031263875.1 Eubacteriales Family XIII. Incertae Sedis bacterium
TACATACAGACCTGCGGCGACAAGACGCTGATCGTGTGTCTGAACACCGCATTCGAGTCCACGGAGCGGCTCGGCGATTTGGAGCGCAGGCTGCCCGAGTATTTTTTCCGCGTTGACAAGGGTTGCCTTATCAACACGAAGCGCCTGTCGGCCGTGGATTTTACGGAACGCAAGGCGATGTTTTCCGGCGGCGATTTCGTATATATGTCCCGGCGCGGCTCGAAGAAGCTCTATGCCGGCATGAATGTAAAGACAGAGAATGAGGAGGAAACTGCCGGATGAGTTGGCTGGTATTCATCTATTGCGGGAACGAGGTGTCGGAGATCGAGCTCAGCGGCGGCGCCGTCGCCACGATAGGCTCAGGGAAGTCGGACAGCGTCAGATTGGAAGGATGCGGACTAAAGACGCGGCATGTAACGCTTACAGCGACGGAATCGGGCGTACGCCTTTCCTCGCTCGAGCGCGTAAGAATCGGCGCGGACGACGTGACGGCTCGCGTACTGAACGCGGGCGATATAGCGCGGGTAACGAATGACGTGTCGCTGACGCTGTTTGAGAAACGCCGCGCCGACTACCCGTCCGTGTCGCTGTCAGGCGTAACGGAGGTCTCGATCGGGCGTTCCGGCCGCAAGGATATCTCGCTTTCGGGAGCTCAGGTATCGTCGAATCACGCCACGCTTTGCAAGAGGAACGGCGCGTGGGAAATCTCCGACGACGGGAGCCGCAACGGGACATATGTTGACGGCAAGCTGACGTCGCGCTCCGTCCTTCGCGATAACGCCGTCGTATTTATGGGCGGATGGAAATTGCGTTACGCGCGCGGGGAGCTTCATTTCGTACAAACGCCGGATAAGGCGCTAATCGCGTCAAAGCTCGCGTCAAAATCCGCCGCCGGCCCGGGCAGTGAGGCCGCGTACCCGTATTTTATGAAGAGTCCGCGTCTGAAACCCGAAACGGAAACGCTCGAAACGGAGATATCGGCGCCGCCGAGGGTGGGCGAGAAACCGTCCGTATCGTGGCTGTCGATACTGCTGCCGCCGATACTGATGATTGTCGTAATGATCGCGGTCGCCATGATGATGGACAACTCAGGGAGCGGTATGGGGTTTAAATCATTTTGGGTCACGATACCGATGTCCCTTATCAGCATTGTGATTGCCGCGGTGAACTACAATTCTCAAACGAAGAAATGGCGTGACAATTCGCGCACGGCCAATGAGAAATACAACGCGTATCTGGAGGAGCGGGAGATCGAGATAACAGAGGCCGAAACCGCGTATATCTCCGCGCTCGCCGGTATAAACCCCGGGCCCGGCAGGTGCGTTTCGATAGCGGCGCGGCGCGAGCGCAGACTGTGGGAACGCTCGCTTACCGACGATGATTTCCTTGCCGTCCGCGTCGGCACGGGACTCGCGCCGTCAAATGTGAGCATAAAACTCCCGCATTCGCAGATGACGCTTGAGGAGGACCTTCTGCTCGAGAAGGCGCAAAAGCTCAAAGAGCGGCACGGCGATTTGAGCGGCGTCCCCGTTACCCTGCCCTTTGCCGACATAAACATCGTCGGACTGACGGGAAGCCGCGACGCGCTTCAAAATACCCTGCGGGCCGTCGTCTGCGGCGTCGCGGCGCACCACTCATACGAGGATGTGAAGATTGCCGCCGTTTTTCCCGAAAGGGAACGGGCGAATTGGCACTTCCTGCGCTGGCTGCCGCACGTTTGGGACGATGATCGCCGCGAGCGTCTGCTCGCCTGCGACGCGAAAGGGGCGACCGCGCTCCTGCGCGGAATCGACGATATTTTAAAGGCCCGTTTGCGCGACACGGAGGACAAGGATAAGGAGAAAAGCAAGAAAGCCGCTCCGCATTACTTCGTAATCATCGCGGACAAGCGGCTTGCGGAAGGCGCGGGCGTGTCGCTCTTGCCGGATGACAAGGGCCTGTCGATAACCGTCGTGTACGCTTACGGCGATATCGGTTTGCTGCCCGGCGAGTGCGGCGCCATAGCGGAATGCGGCGGCGCGGACGGCGCGATCCGGTACAAAAGCGGCGCGGGGCGCGTCGCGTTTGAGCCCGACAAGGTATCGGTCCCTATGATGGATGACTTCTGCCGCAGTCTTGCGCCCGTGCGCTTCCGCGTAAGCTCCAAAAAAGCGGGCATGCCTGAGTATATTCCGCTGCTTGCCGGGCTCGGCGTAAGCAAGGTCGAGGAATTGGGCGTTTTGGAACGTTGGAATCGAAGCCGTCCGTTTGTGAGCATCGCCGCGCCCATAGGCATACGGGAAAACGGCGAGGTGTTCTTTTTTGACATTCACGAGAAGGGCATGGGGCCTCACGGCATTGTGGCGGGCGCGACGCGTTGGGGCAAGAGCGAAACGCTGACGACGTGGCTGCTGTCCGTCGCGCTGAACTTCCATCCGCAAGAGGTCAGCTTCGTGCTGATCGACTTCAAGGGAGACGGTCTTTCGGGCATACTTATGGATTTGCCCCATGTCGCGGGCAGAATCAGCAACGTGAACGATATCGCGAGCATCGAGCGCAACCTGCGTTCGCTGCAGGGCGAGCTTCTGCGCCGTCAGCGCGTGTTTATGGAAACGAAACAGGAGAACATCCACAAGTACCAAGAGGCGTTTCGCGCCGGGCGCGTGAGCGAGCCGATGCCCTACCTCATAATCGTCATCGACGAGTTCGCGGAATTGAAGACCCGTTTCCCGGAGCAGATGAACAATTTCATTCAGATCGCCCGCGTGGGCGGCAGTCTGGGCGTATACATGGTCTTGGCCACACAGTCGCCGGGCGGCGGCATCGTCAGCGGGCAGGTGTCGGCGAACAGCCGGTTCCGCATCTGCCTCAAAACCGCGG
>JAISEX010000158.1 GCA_031263875.1 Eubacteriales Family XIII. Incertae Sedis bacterium
CTCGGAGACCATCGCGGGCATGCTCGAAAACCTCGGCTACGCACGCGCGGGTTCTCCCGATGAAGGGTCATGCAAGGGGCAGTCCGCTGCGGAATTGCCCGTGGCCGAGCTTCGCGCAGAAGCTGACATCATCGTCGTCAATACCTGTAGCGTGCGCGAAAACGCCGACAATAAATTTTTCGGTGTTCTCGGCCAAATTAAAAAAGCGAAGGAGAGCGGTCCCGCGAAAATCGTCGCCGTCTGCGGCTGTATGATGCAGCAAGAGAGTATCCGCAGCGAAATACAGCGGGCTTTCCCGTGGGTGGATATCGTCTTTGGGACGCAGAATATCGCGGAGCTGCCCGAACTTCTCTCGCGCGTCTGCGCGCGTGACGGGCAGGGCGGCGCGCGCGTGTCCGCCGCGGACAGAGCGTGGCATGTCATCGACGATATGCCCGACATTATCGAGGGGCTTCCCGCAAAACGCGAGTATCCGTTCAAGGCGTTTGTCAACATCATTTACGGCTGCAATAATTTCTGCACCTACTGCATCGTCCCTTACACGCGCGGCCGGGAAAAGAGCCGGACGCCGGAGGCGCTTTGCGCGGAGGTCACCGAACTGTGCGCCGGCGGTGTCAAGGAAATCACGTTACTTGGCCAAAATGTCAATTCGTATCGCGGCATTTCAGAGGACGGGACCGAATACGATTTCCCCGATCTTATCCGAAGACTTTCGCGCGCGGACGGGCTGGAGCGCATCCGCTTTATGACGTCGCATCCGAAGGATCTCTCGGATAAGCTCATCGCGCTCTACGCGGAACTGCCGAATTTGTGTCCTGCGATCCATCTGCCCGTGCAGTCGGGAAGCACGGACGTACTTCGCCGCATGAACCGGAAATACCGTCAAGAAGATTACTTGACACTCGTGACGAAGCTGCGAGACGTGAATCCCGATATCGTCATTACGACGGATCTTATCGTCGGCTTTCCCGGAGAAACCGACGCGGATTTTGAAGCGACGATGGATGTTATCGAGCGCGTCAGGTTCGATTCCGCGTTCACCTTTCTCTACTCGCCGCGCACCGGTACGCCGGCCGCCGCGTATAACGAACAGGTGCCTGAAATTATTAAACATAAACGGTTCGAGCGAATGGTCGAACGCCTGAACGCGATCGCTCTCGAAAAGAATAGCTTATACGTCGGCCGGACGGAGCGCGTGCTGGTCGAAAGCGAGAGCAAAACGCGCCGCGATATGCTGTCGGGCCGCACGCCGGGCGGGAAGCTCGTCAATCTGCCCGCGCCCGCGGACGGCGGCGGTAAGCTGATCGGCCGTATCGTCCCGGTGCGCATTACGGCCGCGAACACTTTCAGCTTTACGGGCGAAGTGGTAGAATAGTATCGTTATGCAATTCAAACCAAATCAGCGCGCCATATACGCAACGCTGCTTCTCACCGCGTTTGTCACGACGTTCACGGCAAGCGCGACGAACCTCGCGATCCCGGAGATCGCGCTTGAATTCCGCAGCAGCGCCACGCTGACGGGCTGGATCGTGACGGGATATATCCTCGTAACGGCCATGCTCGCCGTGCCCTTCGGCCGGTTCGCCGACGCGACGGGGCGGCGGCGCGTCTATATCGTGGGCTGCGCGCTGTTTATCGTCTTTTCGGCGCTGATCCCGCTGTCCCAATCGATCGGCATGATGCTCGCGCTCCGCGTGGTCGTCGGCGTTTCCGGCGCGATGATATTCGCGACAAACACGGCGATCCTCGTGGGCGTGGCGCCACCGAACAGGCGCGGCCGCATGCTCGGGCTGTCCGTGATGTGCACCTATATCGGCCTGACGATCGGGCCCGTCATGGGCGGGATCCTCACGCATAATCTCGGCTGGCGGTCGATATTTATCGTAACGGCGCTTATCGGCCTCGTGTCGCTGATCGTCGCCGTTATCGGTATGCCGAAGCGCGGCGAGGACAGCGTTCCGATCAGGAAGATCAGATTTTCCGCGCTGAACCCGCTCGGCTCGTCGCTCTATGCCGTCGGCATCTTTGCGCTGATGTTCGGCTTTTCGGAAGCCGCGGAAACCCGGCTCGGTTACCTGATGATCGGCGTCGGCGCCGTTCTGCTCGTGATATTCGTGAAGCGCGAAACCGTGACGAAAAACCCGATCATTAAAGTCAAGCTGTTCACGAATCTGAATTTCCTGTTTTCGAATATCGCTTCGCTGCTGAATTACGGGGCGACGTTTGCGCTGAGCTATATGCTGTCCATCTATCTGCAGATCGTCATGGGGTATAACGCGCAGACGGCGGGCCTGATACTCGTGCTGCAACCGGCGCTGCAGGCGGTGTTCTCGCCCATCGCGGGCAGGCTTTCCGATAAACATTCGCCGTTCAAGCTCGCGTCGCTCGGCATGGGGCTCTGCGCCGCCGGTCTGTTCTCGTATATATTCGTCGGCGTCGATTCACCGCTCTGGCACGTGATGATAAATCTCGCCGTCGTGGGGATCGGCTTCGGTTTCTTCAGCTCGCCGAACACGAACGCCATTATGTCGAGCGTGCCGCCGCAGGATTCCTCCATCGCGTCGTCGATGATAGCGACCATGCGCTCGCTCGGCCACACGTCGAGCATGGCGGTCATCACGCTTATCACGCATTCGCACCTCGGCAACGCCGAGTACAAGGACGCGGCGTCCGCGGATATCGTGGCGGCAATGCACACGGCCTTCATTATCTTCGCGGTGATCTGCGCCGTGGGCATCTTTATTTCGTTGCAGCGGAAGACGCGGAACGAGCAATCTGGTGTATAATATACACTAGGGTATTTTATTCGACACAGGAAACAGGAGAACATGGAGGGAAGGCGATGAGTGAGATAAAACATCTGTCGGAAGACAATTATGAACAGGAAACGGCCGGCGGCGTGGTGGTCGTTGACTTTTATGCGGACTGGTGCGGCCCCTGCAAGATGATGGCTCCCGCGTTTGAGGAAGCCGCGCAGGAATACGCGGGGCGCGCGACGTTCGCGAAGCTGAACATCGACACCGCGAAGCAGATCGCGGTCGCGAACAAGGTTATGAGCATACCGACGCTCTTGTTTTTCAAGGACGGCGAACAGAAAGACCGCGTAACGGGAGTTATCGACAAGGCGACGCTCGCGCAGAAGCTCGACGCGCTGCTGTAACGGATAGATAATTCGCGGGGCTCGTTCCCCGGCGTGACGAGGCGCTGGAAGCCCGATTGGGAGCCGGAGCGCAGCGGAGGCAACGTTCGCTACGCTCACTCCTCCGCTTGCTCTGCTCGCTACGCTGTCCTGTTTTACCTTGCTGCTAAAGCCGCGTAAAACAGGCGAAGCGGAGCCCCGGATAGCCCGGTTTTGGGCGCGAGCGGAGCGCAGCGCCAAAAATGCGCCCGCAAAGCGAGATGGCTCCGCAGTGACGGCGGCGGCGGATTTTCGCGCAGCCTGCCAACAGAGTGGACTGCCGAAAAGATCGGCCGGGCGTCCTCCTCTGCGCCTGCGGGGTGATATAATAAGAGTATGTTTGACAATATCGGCTGGATACAGACGCTGCTTTTTGTCGTCTATATTATCGACATCATCATGGCTTTGATGATCGTCTTTCTGGAACGGAAGAACCCCTCCGCGACCCTTGCATGGATCATGGTGCTGTTTCTTATACCCATCGGCGGGATAATCCTCTACCTGCTCTTTGCGCAGAATATCGCGCGTAAGAAGCTCTTTCGCCTGACAAAGTACGAGCGGCAGGTCATCGAGGAGGAACTGATAGACCAGATCGACGAGGTTCGGCACGACCGCTTTTTTTACGGCAAAAAAAACATCGCCGAGTGGAAGGATCTGATCCTGCTGAATCAGAATTATTCGTCGTCGTATCTGACGCAGGGCAACGATATTTCGATACTCACGGACGGCAGGCACATGTTTGATTCGCTGCTCGCGGATATCGCGATGGCGCGCGAGAGCATCAATATCCAGTTTTTCATCGTGAAGAATGACAGCGCGGGGCGGCGGCTCGTGGAGGCGCTGACGGCAAAGGCGAAGGAGGGCGTGGAGGTCCGTTTCCTGCTCGACGCGCTCGGAAGCCGGCGGATGACGCCGGCTGTGCTCGCGGATTTTATGGCGGCGGGCGGCAAGGCGGCGTATTTCTTCCCGCCGAAATTCAAGTATCTCAATTTCCGCTTCAATTACCGCGATCACCGGAAGATCGCCGTTATCGACGGGTGGACGGGCTATCTGGGCGGCTTTAACGTGGGGAACGAATATCTCGGGAAGAAACCGAAATTCGGCTATTGGCGCGATACGCATCTGCGGCTTTCCGGCAACTGCATTCGCGATATCAACGCGCGGTTTTTGCTCGATTGGCGGCTTGCGTCGCATGAAAATATTACGATCGATTACGATTTCCGGGGTGCGGTCCCGGCGACGGAGGGCGCGGCGATCCAGATCGTCAGCTCGGGCCCGGATACGGCGCGCCAGGAGGTGAAGCACGCGTATCTGAAGATGATGACCTCGGCGAAAAAGAGCATCTATATCCAGTCGCCCTATTTTATACCCGACGTGAGCATTTTGGAATCGCTTGTGAACGCGGCGGAATCCGGCGTCGACGTGCGCATTATGATACCGAGGATGCCCGACCATATGTTTGTCTATTGGGGCACGTATTATTACTGCGGCCTGCTGCTCCGAAGCGGGGTGCGCGTGTTTATCTATGACAAGGGTTTTCTGCACGCGAAGACGATGTCGGTGGACGGGGAGGTCTGTTCGGTGGGTTCCGCGAATTTTGACACGCGCAGTTTCAAGCTGAGTTTTGAGACGAACGCGTTTATATTCGACGATGAAAAGGCTTTCGAGCTTGAGGCCATTTTCGAGGAGGATATGGCGGAATGCCACGAGCTGACGCGGGCGCTCTACGCCCAGCGCTCCTATTGGATCAGGCTCAAGGAGGGTATCGCGAAGCTGCTCTCGGATATTTTGTAAAAGTGATGGGACGGGTATGAGAATTTTCATGGATCGTGTGCGCCGCGGGGCGGCAGAAAGGTAAGTATGGCACAGCTTTATTATCGGTACAGCACGATGAACGCGGGCAAGACGCTCGAGCTTATCAAGGTCGCGTATAATTACGAGGAGCGCGGAAAGCGGCCGCTGATTCTGTCGCCGCGCGTTGACGACCGGTACGGCCGCGGGAAGGTGGTGTCAAAGGCGGGGCTTGACAGGAGCGCCATGCCGTTCGAGGAGGACAGTAATCTGCTCGACCTCTTTATGGCGGAAAACGACGTCGCCGCGGTGGACTGCGTACTCGTGGACGAGGGGCAGTTTATGAAGAAGCACCACGTGATAGAGCTGACGGAGATCGTCGACGGTTTTGACGTCCCCGTGATGGTCTACGGGCTGAAAAACGATTTCAAAAACGACCTGTTCGAGGGTTCGCATTATCTGCTGCTCTACGCCGACAAGATCGAGGAGATCAAAACGATTTGCTGGTGCGGCAGGAAGGCGACGATGGTGGCGCGCGTTATCGACGGCAATTTCGTGCGGAAGGGCGAGCAGATCATGGTCGGCGGCAACGAGATGTACGTGTCGCTCTGCCGCAAGCATTACAAGGACGGGATGATCGGCGATGCCGCGACGTGGCCGGCGGGCCGCGCGGCTCAGGTTCCGGATGAACCGTCCGCGGGAAAGGATCCGGAATAAGTATGCTGCCGCAGACGCAGGAACGCGGCGGGGTCCCGTATGTGCCGGACTTATCGGATAACAGCGCGCCGTCCGAAGCGAGAAAGCGGATCGCGCTGCACTCGTGCTGCGGGCCGTGCAGCACGGCGGTGATCGAGCGCCTCGCGCCGGATTTTGATATCACGGTATTCTTCTATAATCCCAATATCACCGATTGCGCGGAATACGAACGCAGGCTTGACGCCCAGCGGGATTTTATCGAGCGGTATAACGCGTCGCCCGGCGTGGACCGACCGGTAACGCTGTCCGTCGGCGCTTACGAGCCGGAGGTGTTTTTCAGCCGCACGGCGGGACTCGAAACTGAACCCGAGGGCGGCGCTCGGTGCGCCGTCTGCTTTGAGTTGCGGCTCGAAAAATCGGCGGAATTCGCGTCCATGCACGGCTTTGAATATTTCACGACGACGCTTTCCGTGAGCCCGCACAAGGATCATTCGGTCATCCACGGCATCGGGACGCGGCTCGCGCTGCGCTGCGGCCTGACGTTCCACGCGGAGGATTTCAAGAAACGCGACGGGTACAAACGGTCGTTGGAATTATCGCGCGCGTACGGCCTGTACCGGCAGAATTACTGCGGATGCGAATTCTCGCGCCGGGAAGCCGGGATTCGGTAACGGGGGCGCATGGGGCACAAGTGCCCCACCGGGCTCTGCGGGGCTCCGCGTTCGCTCCGGCCCCGGCTGCGCCGTGGCTGCTGCGCACCCTCCGATCCCTTGGCAGAGGTACAGGAGCTTCAGCTCCGTTGTACCTCGAACATCGAGGAGCGCAGGGCTTCAGCCCGTGGCGCTCTACCGTGCGCGTCGCTCCGCTCACTTCGTTCGCTCCGCTCTTTTGATTTGAAGCGTTTACGTTTCACGCAAACTGTGTGCGGCTGAGCAAGAAAGAAACAAGGCACGATAACCGAAGAAACAAAGGATGAAAAACAGTATCATTAACAAGAACAAGAAATTAAATGAATCGGCATGTTTTACGGCTCGTTTGCGTCGCAAAGCGCCGGGGAAGCGCGTATGAAATACGTCGATGTGATCGTTGATGCGAAGAGCGAAAAAGTGGACAGGCCGTTTACCTACGCCTGCCCTTTTGATACGGTGCGTGTCGGAAGCCTGCTCAAGACGCCGTTTCGCGGCGGCAAACCGCGTTCGGCCTACGTGACGGCCGTTCACGAGAGCCTTCCGGACGGTCTTGACGGGAAGCGCATTGTCGCGGCGGCGGAGATGTCGGACGACGAATCGATAAGCGAGGATTCCGTCGCGATAGCGGCGTGGATGCGCCGGCGGTATTTCTGCCGGTACAGCGAGGCGCTGTCGTGTTTTGCGCCGTCGGGTTCCGCGTCGAAGCGCGGCGCCAAGCGGCGGCCGGAAGCCCATATCGACGCTTCGGCCCAGACGCCTCCCGAATTGACGGACGAACAGCAGTGCGCGTTTTCGCGTATACGCGAGGCTCTGGGTGCGGAATCCGAAGAAAACGGAAAGACGTTTCTGTTACACGGGGTGACGGGCAGCGGAAAGACGGAAATCTACCTGCGGACGGTAGCGGAAGCGGAGCGTCGGGGGAAACAGTCGATCGTGCTCGTTCCGGAGATAAGCCTGACGCCGCAGACGATCGGCCGGTTTACGGCCCGGTTCGGCGCGGATAAGGTCGCGGTGCTTCACAGCAAGCTGTCCGCGGGTGAACGTTACGACGAATGGATGCGCGTGCGAAAGGGCGAAGCCGTCGTCTGCGTCGGCGCGCGGTCGGCCGTCTTCGCCCCGTTCGAGAACATGGGCGTTATCATTGTGGACGAGGAACACGAAACGACGTATAAGTCCGATATGGCGCCGAAGTACGATACGATCGAGGTCGCGGTGAAGCGCGCGCGGTCGGCCGGAGCCGTCTGCATCCTCGGAAGCGCGACGCCGTCGGTCGTGTCGATGTACCGGGCGCGGAGCGGGCTCTACGAATTGCTGACGCTGACGGAACGTGTCGGCGGAGCTCCTGTCCCGACGCTACGGATCGCGGATATGCGCTATGAACTCGCGGAGGGGAACAAGACGATTTTCTCGGAGCTGCTGCACGCCAAGATGACGGAGAGTTTGCGCGCCGGAAAAAAGACGCTGCTGTTCCTCAACAGGCGCGGTTACAGCCCGTTTATCTCGTGCCGGTCGTGCGGTTATGTGATGAAATGCGAGGATTGCGGCCTTTCGCTCAGTTACCATAAACGCGATAACAGCGCCGTCTGCCATTTCTGCGGCAGGCGCAAACCCGTGCCGGCGGTCTGCCCGTCGTGCGGCGCTCAGGCCCTGAAACATTTCGGGACGGGGACGGAAAAAGTCGAGGAACTGACGAAAAAAGCCTTTCCCGAGGCGAACGTGTCGCGCCTCGATCTCGATACGTCCGCGAAGAAAGGAAGCGCGGGGCGCATTCTCAAGGATTTCAAAGACGGAAAGACGGATATTCTCATCGGCACGCAGATGGTGGCGAAGGGGCTTGATTTCGCGGGCGTCGATCCGGTCGGCATTCTCGCCGCCGACGCCGGCCTCAATATACCGGACTTTCGCTCCGCCGAGCGGACGTTCCAGCTTATCACGCAGGCGGCCGGACGCGCGGGACGCGGCGCGGAGGACAGCGTCGTCGTCGTGCAGACCTATTCGCCGGAAGCCTACGCCATCGCGTACGCGCTGAAAGGCGATTACGAGGGGTTTTACGAAACGGAGATCATGCTGAGGAAATCGCTGATGTACCCGCCGTTCAGCGATATAATCAGGGTCACCTGTTACGCGGAGGATCCGGCCGCCGCGTCGGACGGAGCCGCGCGCGCCGCCGATGAGATCCTTCATATTCTCGGCCCGGCGGAACGGAAAAATATCCTCGGCCCGCAGGAGGCCGCGATCGCGAAACTCGGCGCTGATTACCGGTATTGCCTCTATATAAAAGCCGCGCCGGGGATGAGGCGCCGCTACGAAACGGTATTATCCGATATGAAACGAAAAAACAATACCGATGACGCTCTGAAATATCGTATAATTATAGAAGTGAATCCATTTTCATTGACGTAACGGAGGCAAAGATGGCGTTAAGAAATATTTTGACCGAGGAAGACGAACTGCTGCGCAAGAAGTCGCGGGAGGTGACGTCGTTCGATGACAGGCTCGCGGAGCTCCTGGACGATATGTGGGAAACCATGGCCGGCGCTTCGGGTGTCGGGCTTGCCGCGCCGCAGGTCGGGATATTGCGCAGGGCCGTCGTTATCGATGTGACGCCGCCGGATAACGGCGAGGCGGAACGCCCGGCGGAACCGGCGCGCTACGAGCTGATCAATCCCGTTATCGTTTTGAGCGAGGGGAAAACGCTCGAATCGGAGGGCTGCCTGTCCGTGCCGGGAATTACCGGCATGGTCAAGAGGCCGGAGCGCGTCAAGGTCACGGCCTTCGACCGGAACGGGAACGAGATTTCGGTCGAGGGGACGGGCATGCTCGCGAAGGCGATCTGCCACGAGGTCGATCATCTCGAAGGCGTGCTCTTTACGGATATCGCTGATTCCGTGGAAACGCTCAGCTAATGGCGCTCGTCTTTATGGGCACGCCGGATTTCGCGGCGGTAGCGCTGCGGGCGCTCGCGTCGTCCGGGCAGACGGTAACGCTTGCGGTAACGCAACCCGACCGGCCGCGCGGCCGCGGGCATAAGCTGGTTCCCTCGCCCGTGAAAGCGGCGGCGGAAAGCCTCGGCATCGAGGTGGCGCAGCCGGAGCGGATACGCGGGAACGGTGAGTTTATGCGTAAGCTGACCGAATTGAAACCCGATTTGATCGTGGTGGCGGCGTACGGCCAGCTTTTGCCGAAGGAACTGATCGACGTGCCACGGCGTGGATGCGTCAATATCCACGCGTCGCTGCTTCCACGGTATCGCGGCGCGGCTCCCGTGCACCGGGCCGTCGAAGCGGGCGACGAGGTGACGGGCGTGACGCTGATGCGCATATCCGAGGGGCTTGACGAGGGCGATATGCTCGACAGCCGCGCGGTGCGGATCGGCGAATGCACGACGGGCGAGCTGACGGAAAAACTTGCGGAAGCGGGCGCGGAAATGCTGCTCGCCGATATGGACGCGCTGCTCGCGGGAGAGCTCGCCGGTGTGCCGCAGGACGGCGCCCGCGCGACCTACGCGCCGATGGTGTCGAAAGAGGAAGGCCGCATAGATTTCGCGGCGGATCCGGCGGCCGTGCTCCGCAAGATACGCGCGATGGATCCCTTTCCGGGAGCATACACGTATTTGGGCGGAGAGAAGCTCAAGGTGAGCGCGGCGCATATCGCCGGTGAAATAACGGGCATGCCGCCCGGAACGGTCGCCGGCGCGGATGAGAACGGGATAACGGTTGCGGCCGGATCGGGCGCGGTCGTCCTCGACCGGGTGCAGTTGCCCGGGAAAAAGGTGATGAACGCCGCCGATTTTTTGAGAGGTCATACGGTGCCGAAAGGCGCAGTACTAGGGTAGGTATTGACATGGATCAGAACAGAGTTACCGCATTTTATATTATCCGCGACGTGGAATCGCGCCGCGCGTATTCGCATATCGCGACGAACAATTACATCTTCCGGCTGAAACCGCCGTCGCCGCCGTTCGTGCGTGAACTCGCCTACGGCGTCCTGCGTTACAAGCTCTATCTCGATTATATTATCGGGAATTTCGTGAAAACGCCCATCGTAAAGATGGACCGGGCGGATCTGTGTCTGCTCCGTATGGGGCTGTATCAGTTGATGTTTATGGATTCGGTGCCGGATCACGCGGCTCTGAACGAAACGGTCGAGCTTGCGAAGACCTACGCCAAGGGCCGGGACGGTTTTATCAACGCCGTGCTCCGGCAGTATCTGCGGGATAAGGATTACGTGACCCTGCCCGACAGGGAGAAGGACGAGCTGCGGTATCTGAGCGTCAAGTACAGCTACGCGCCGTGG
>JAISEX010000174.1 GCA_031263875.1 Eubacteriales Family XIII. Incertae Sedis bacterium
CACATAATCGTCCGCGCCGAAATCAAATCCCTTGACGCGGTCGTATTCTGCCACCTTCGCCGTCAGCATAATGACGGGGATATCCTTCGTGCCGGCGGCCGCGCGCAAGCGCTTCAAGAGGGAAAGGCCGTCCTCCTCCGGCAGCATAATATCGAGCACGACCAGATCGGGAAGCGAATGCTCAATCGCCGCGAAAAAATCGCTGCCCTGGGCGAAGCCCCGCGCCGCATAGCCCGACGAGCCGAGCGCGTACTCGACAAGCTCCCGTATGTTATCGTCGTCCTCGACAATATAGATGGTATATTTTTTCTCTTTCATACTCTCTCCATGCCGCTTGACGGCATATACGTGCCATGAAATATATTACGTGCTTACTATTTTAATGTGGGGCGCATGGGGCTGCGCCCCACCGGGCTATCCGTTGCAATGCCTCGGCCCGCTTTCCTTGTGTCATTGCGAGAAGCGCAGCGACGAAGCAATCCAGCACACAGCCCGTGACGCTGCTTTGCTCCGGGCCAGCGGCATTTCCACTGCTATCCCTTGCGCGTACCTATGCGAACTTCCATGCCGTCCCCGCAAAGTCTGTCATTACGGGTTCCGGCCGCAATACGTATATCATCGTCACCACTCCAGACATCCACTTGGAATATAACGGCGCTCTGTGCCATAGCTCCGCGATCTTCGTCCCATCGTCCCCATCACGCCCCTCGCGAAGCTGTGACGGCGCCGCCGAAAAAACCACGTGCATCCTTCCTTAATAGTAATATCCCTCGTCCGTCTTTGCAAGTGCTCGCCACCCGAAAATACCGGCCATATCTTTCTCCAAAGCAATGATTCCAAAATACCTGCCCCCTTTCTCTCAGCCAACCAGCCGCGCGACGTCCGGCGAAGACGATGACCGCGAATTCCCCGCGCCGACCTTGACGCTGATATATTCCCGCGTGCGTTCGTCCTTCGGGTTCGAGAACAGCTCCTTCGTTTCGCCGTATTCGACGAGATTGCCGAGCAGGAAGAACGCCGTCCTATCGCTGATAAGCGCCGCCTGCTGCATATTATGCGTCACGATGACCACGGTGTATTTCGCCTTCAGCTCGTCCAAAAGCTCCTCTATCTTCGCCGTGGATATCGGATCGAGCGCGCTCGTCGGCTCGTCGAGCAAGAGGACCTCCGGCGATACCGCGAGAGCCCGCGCGATGCACAGCCGCTGCTGCTGGCCGCCCGAAAGACTCAGCGCGGGTTTCTTCAGCCGGTCCTTCACCTCGTCCCAGATCGCCGCGTCGCGCAGCGATTTCTCGACGATCATCTCGAGCTCCTGCCGCGACCGTATGCCGTGTGTCCGCGGGCCGAACGCGACGTTATCGAAGACGCTCATCGGGAACGGATTCGGTTTCTGGAACACCATGCCAACGCGTTTGCGCAGCACGCTCACATCGCTCATCGCGTAGATATCGTCGTCGAACAGCCGTATGCTTCCGTCTATCCGGCAGCCTTCGATCAGGTCGTTCATGCGGTTGAGCGTCCGCAGGAACGTGCTTTTGCCGCAACCCGACGGGCCGATCAGCGCCGTGATCTCGCGGTATTTCATATCGAGCGTAATATCCTTCAGCGCGTGGTTATCGCCGTAATGCAGGTTTAAATCCCTTACCACAAAACAATTCATTTTCTTCTTCTCCCTTTATATTCTGTTCCTGACCGTCCGTTTTAAGATCGCCGATGAAGCGACGTTGATAACGGCGACCAAGGCGAGCAGCACGACCGCGGTGGCGTAGCCCTCACCCACGTGCAGGCTCTCGCCCGAAAGCGCGTACATATGCACGGACAGCGTCCGCGCCGACTGCAGCGGGGACACCGGTATCTGTGCCACCGTTCCCGCCGTATAGATCAGCGCCGCTGTTTCGCCAATCACGCGCCCGGAGCTCAGTATCACGCCGCCGAATATGCCGGGCGCCGCCGCCGGCAGCACGACCTTGAATATCGTGCGCAGCTTGCCCGCGCCGAGGCTGAACGATCCCTCGCGAAGCCCGTCCGAAACGCTGAGCAAGGCTTCCTCCGAAGCGCGCAGCACGATCGGCAGCACCATTATCGCGAGCGTCAGCGCGCCGGCCAGCACCGAAAATCCGAAGCCGAGAAAGGTTACGAAGAACAGCATCCCGAACAGCCCGAAAACGATCGACGGTATGCCCGCAAGCGTTTCCGACATCGCGCGTATCAGTTTCACTATCTTGCTGCCGCGCCGCGCGTATTCCACGAGGAAAATCGACGCGAACACGCCGAACGGCACCGCGATAACAAGCGCCAGCGCGGTCAGGATCACCGTGGACAGAAGCGCCGGCATCAGCGACACGTTTTCGCTGTTATACGTCAGCGAGAACAGCGACGGTTTTATATACGGCAGCCCCTTCACCACGACGAATATAACGATAAACGCGAGCACCGCCGTCGTCACGATCATGGATATCTGCACCAGCCATTTCATGATGCCCTCTTTGATTTTGGCGTCCCTGTTCACCGGATCGCCTCCCCTGCGGCTTTTCTCATAACGCGTTCCCCGCCTTCGGTTTGAATAATTTCCGCAACGGCCCCGCGTTCCGCCCGCGCGTGATAAACGGCACGCACAGGTCGATAAGGAGGATAAAGACGAACAGGACCGCTCCCGTCGCTATCAGCGCCCTGCGGTGCATTCCCGACGCGTAACCCATTTCGAGCACGATATTCGCCGTCATCGTCCGAACGCCATCAAGCAGTCCTTCCGGCATCCGCGCCTGATTGCCCGCCACCATAATAACAGCCATCGTTTCGCCGATCGCCCGTCCGAGCCCGAGGATAATCGCCGCGATAACGCCCGACCGCGCCGCGGGAAGCACCACGCCAAAGACCGAGCGGTAATGCTTGGCGCCGAGCGCGAGCGCGCCCTCATACCGGTCGCCCGGGATTGCCCGCAGCGCGTTTTCCGACAGCGTTATCACCGTCGGCAGTATCATAATGCCGAGAAGCACGCTTGCCGAAAGCATGCTGCTGCCGAGCAGCGGCGTCAAAGCGGCCATGCCGAAAAACCCGTAGACAACGGACGGAATGCCCGCGAGCAGATCGACGCCGGGCTTGAGAAACCGGTAAAGACGCGGCGGGCACGAGTACGATAGATAGACCGCGGAAAAGATGCCGATCGGGACGCCCAGTATCACCGCGCCGAGCGTCACGAGTACGCTGCCGACTATCATCGGAAATATCCCGAACGACGGCGGGATATTCGACGGCGACCAGTCCGTTCCGAGCAGGAAGCCCCTGACGCCGATTTCCCCTATGGCCGGAATCCCCTCGCCGAGCAGGAAGACGCATATCATCGCGACCGCAAAGACGGAAGCGAGGGCGGCGACGAAGAACACGCCGCCCATTGCCCTCTCCTGTATCTTCGTGCGCCTCGCGTGCGCCTCCTGTTTTCCGACGTTGTTCGTTCCGACAGTCATTTACGCCTCACTCCACTTAGTGGCCGCGCCCGTAAATATGTTCTTCACCGCGTCCTTCGTCACGTCGCCCGTCGGGTTGTTCTTGTTCACGATAACAGCGATGCCGTCGATCGCGATCTGTATCGGCGTGAGATTCGCCGCTTCTTCGGCGCTCAGTTCCCTGCTCGCCATCCCGATATCGCAGACGCCCTCCGTCGCGGCCGAGATCCCCGCGCTCGAATCGCTCATCTGTATCTCGATATTCGCGCTCTTGTTCTTCGCGAGATACGCCTCCTTCAGCTTTTCCATCACGGGCGTCACGGACGAGGAACCCGCAACGACGATCTTCCCGGACGGCAGCGAGAGATTTGCGGACACAGCATCGATCGGGATATACTTGTTATCCTCGACCACCGCCTGCCCCTCATCCGAGAGGATAAAGTCGATGAAATCCTTTGCGAGCCCCGTCGGTTCGCCCTTCGTCACGATATTAAACGGCCTCGACACCGTGTACGCGCCGGACACCACATTGTCCGTCGTCGCCTCCGCCCCGTCGATCTTGACGGCCTTCACCGTGTCGTTCAGCGAGCCGAGCGACACGTACCCGATCGCGTAATTATCGCCCGAAACGTTCTTCATCATGATCTCGGTCTGGTTCGCGATAACGGCGTCCTTCGTCGTCTTGTCCGTCTTCGTCCCGTCCGCGCCCTTTTCCTCGATGCCGAACAGCTCGATAAACGCGCCGCGCGTCCCCGAACCGTCCTCGCGCGATATCACCTTGATGTCCTTCTCCGTGTCGAAATCCGCGCCCGTGCCGCCGCCGCATCCCGCGAGCGATCCCACCGCCACCGCAAGCGCAAGCGCCGCCGTCAATATCAGATGTTTTTTCATAACCCATTTCTCCTCTTTTTATTCGTGATCTTCCTTTGCATATTCTCATCATAGAACCCCAATGTATAAACCACCGTCCGCCTTGTGTAAAATCCGTGTAAAATAATCCGCCCGCGAGAGCATCGTTCATAGTCGCGAACCTGATAAGACCGTTATTGCGAGCGGAGCGAACTTGACCCGCAGCCTTCTCAATCCGGGAATCCCTTTGGGCGCATGGGGCACTCAAAATGACTTTGCGTATGATAGCGGGATAATTCTATGCGCGGAGTTCACGAAAAACGGCCTGTCATTGCGAGGAGCGCCAGCGACGAAGCAATCCAGCAAACAATCCTGTGCGCAAGTATTTGCAAAGAAGGCCTTCTATTTTTGAGTGCCCCACCGGGCTATCCGGTGCTGCGCTTCGCTCCGGCCGCTTCGCGGCTGCTCCGCACCCCTCCTATCCCTTGCGCGTCGCCGTCGCTCGTGCCTCGCTCCGGCTCCCCGGTGCGAGAAAAGCCCACAACCCGCCCGTCCTCCCCACGGCGCCTCCATCTCCCTCAAAAACAACAAAACGCGCGGGCTGACCGTACAGCCTGCGCCCCCGCACCGCGCCGTCACCGCCCTCACATTTCATTTTCAGCCATA
>JAISEX010000194.1 GCA_031263875.1 Eubacteriales Family XIII. Incertae Sedis bacterium
CGGCTCGGGTCGGAATAACGACGGTGGCATAAGCGGACTTGGAGCGGATAGCCCGGTGGGGCGCAGCCCCATGCGCCCAAAGAAATAACGGGCGGTTTCGTAAGAGAACAAGGAGTGAAGTAAAGTAAGGACACTATGATTAGTTACGTACATGGAAAATTAGCGTATAAGCTGGAGAACTCGGTCGTTATCGACACGGGCGGCGTGGGCTACGAGGTCTTTATGCCGGCGTCGGCGTCGGTGTTCGTGGCGCGCGAGGGCGAGGACGTGCAGGTTTTCACCGTGATGATCGTGAAAGAGGACGAAATGTCGCTTTACGGATTTACGGACCGGGAATCGGTGCGCTTGTTTCGGCTGCTGATCGGCGTGAGCGGCGTCGGGGCGAAGGCGGCGATGGCGGTGCTTTCCGCGCTTTCGGCGGAGGACGCGGTGCGCGCGATCACCTTCGGGGACGCGACCATGCTGACGCGGGCGAACGGCGTCGGCAAGAAGTCCGCCGAGAGGATAATACTCGAATTGAGCGACAAGGTGGGACAGCCGTTCGGCGGGGTTTCCGCTGTGGCGGCGGCGAAAGGGAACGCAGGCGATCCGCGCGCGGAGGCGATCGAAGTCTTGCTCAGTCTTGGATACAGCCGTTCCGAAGCGGGTTCCGCCGTGATGGGCGTCATTTCAGAGGCGGAACTTTCCGCGGAGGAATACGTGAAACTCGCGCTCAAGAGCATGGGATAGGCGCGGCGGGCAGGCAATGAGCGCCACTTTCACGAAATGGAAAACGATTATATTTTAACGGATCGGCAGTGCGGCGAAAGTTATACATTATACGATAATTCGCCTCGTGCGGCAATGAGAGTTAAGGAAAATTAAGGAAATTATGCAATATGACAGACGAGAGAGATGAGCGCATAGTCAGTACGGACCGGTTGGACGTGATGGAGGACCGCGAGGACGCGAACCTGCGCCCGCGCCGTATTTCCGAATACATCGGGCAGAAAAACGTGACCGATAATTTGCAGGTCTATATCGAGGCCGCTTCCCTCCGGGGCGACGCGCTCGACCACGTGCTGTTTTACGGGCCGCCGGGACTCGGCAAGACGACGCTTGCGGGCATTATTGCCGCCGAGCTCGGCGTTGACCTGCGCATTACGTCGGGGCCGGCGATCGAACGCGCGGGCGACCTTGCGGCGATCCTGACGAACCTGAACGAGAAGGACGTCCTCTTTATCGACGAGATACACCGGCTCAACCGCAGCGCGGAGGAGATACTCTATTCCGCGATGGAGGATTACGAGATAGATATGGTGATCGGCAAGGGGCCGTCGGCGAAATCCTACCGCATCGATTTGGCGAAATTTACGCTGATCGGCGCGACGACGCGGGCGGGAAGCCTGTCGGCGCCGCTGCGCGACCGGTTCGGCATTATCAGCAAATTCGAGATGTATACGCCCGGCGAGCTCGCGGAGATCATTCGCCGTTCGGCGCGGCTTTTGAATATCGCTATCGACGCGGAATCCCTGACGGAGCTTGCCCGCCGCTCGCGCGGTACGCCGCGCGTGGCAAACCGCTTGCTGAAGCGGGTGCGTGATTTCGCGCAGGTGAAGGGCACGGGCGTTATCGACCGCGAGATCACGGACGAAACGCTTCGTTCGCTCGGCATCGACGAGATGGGGCTCGAGGGGCTCGACCGCGATATCCTGCGCCTTATTATCGACAAATTTTCCGGCGGGCCCGTCGGGATCGACACGATAGCCGCCGCGATCGGCGAGGAGCGCGTGACGATCGAGGACGTGTACGAGCCGTATCTGATGCAGGCGGGTTTTTTGCACCGGACGAAACAGGGCAGGATTGCGTCGCGCGACGCGTGGCTGCACCTCGGGCTGACGCCACCCGAAACGGACGCGCAGCTTTCGTTTGCGTATGACGAGGCCGAATAGATTTCATGAATAAAGACCTTTTCGACTACGAGCTTCCGAAGGAACTCATAGCCCAGACTCCGGCGGAAGCGCGTGACGCTTCGCGTTTGCTCGTCGTGCGCCGGCAGGCGGCTGAGGGCGGGGACGTTACGAATAATTCAGACGCTGTCCGGCACCGGCATTTCAGCGACGTGCCGGAATATCTGCGCGCGGGCGACGTGCTTGTGATAAACGACTCGAAGGTCATCAAGGCGCGGCTGATCGGCGTCAAGACGGAAACCGGCGCGCGCGTGGAAGTCTTCCTCGTGAAAAAACGCGGTCAAATAAATCACTTTACGGAAGATTGGGAGGTCTTGATACGGCCCGGTAAACGCGTGCGGCGCGGCCAGCGCGTGAAATTCGCGGATGATTTTTCGTGTGAAGTGGTCGGTGAGATTCCCGGCGGCGGGCGCATTGCGCGGTTTTTCTTTACGGGAAGTTTTGACGAAAGTATTGACCGGCTCGGTAAAATGCCGCTTCCGCCGTATATTAAACGCGAAGCGGGCGCCGAAGATGAGGAACGGTACCAGACGGTCTATGCGGCGACTCCGGGCTCGCTCGCGGCTCCGACGGCCGGTTTGCATTTTACGCCGGATCTGCTTGCGGCTCTCGAGGAAAAGGGCGTCGTTATCGCGCCGGTAACGCTGCACGTCGGGCTTGGGACGTTTCGGCCCGTCATGGCTGAACAGATCGAAGACCATAAGATGCACACAGAATCGTACGTTATCGGCGCGGAAACGGCGGAGCGGATCAACGCGGCAAAACGCGAAGGACGCCGCGTGGTCTGCGTGGGAACGACGTCCGTCCGGACGCTGGAAAGCGCGGCGCGGCGGGTTGGTGGCGAGACGGATAATACGGGCGAACCGGCTTATTGCGTGATGCCCGGTGAAGGCGAAACCGACATCTTTATCTATCCCGGCTATGAGTTCAAAATCGCGGACGCGCTTATTACGAATTTCCACCTGCCTAAGTCGACGCTGCTTATGCTCGTGTCGGCGTTTGCCGGCCGTGAGCGAATGCTTGGCGTCTATGCCGAGGCGATCCGCGAAGGCTACCGGTTTTTCAGCTACGGGGACGCGATGCTGATCGAGTGAAGCGATTACACAAGAGTAAATGAGAGTAATTTTTTGCGGGCCGGTTTCGCGTTTTATTATAAGACAATCAAGAGAAAGGCAAACATGGCGATAACATTTGAATTAAAGCATACGGATGCGAAAACTGCGGCGCGGCGGGCGGCGCTGACGACGCCTCACGGCGTTATCGAAACGCCGGCTTTTATGCCGGTGGGCACGAACGCGACGGTCAAGGCGGTTTTGCCCGAATCGCTCGATGAGGTCGGCGCGCAGATCGTGCTCGCGAATACCTACCATCTCTTTTTGCGGCCGGGGCACGAGATCGTCGCGGAAGCGGGCGGCCTGCACCAGTTTATGCACTGGGACAAGCCGATACTGACGGACAGCGGCGGGTTTCAGGTTTTCAGTCTCGGCGCGATCAATAAGATCACGGAAACGGGCGTGACGTTCCGCTCGCATATCGACGGTTCGCTGAACACGCTGACGCCGGAGAAGTCCATCGAGGTGCAGAACGCGCTCGGGGCGGACATCATTATGGCGTTCGACGAGTGCATCAGTTACCCGATGGATAAGGACGGCACGGCGGCCGCGACGGAGCGCACTTCGCGCTGGTTGGAGCGCTGCAAGGACGCGCATAAACGGACGGACCGGCAGGCGCTTTTCGGCATTATGCAGGGCGGCATGTATCCCGATCTGCGCGAGAGAAGCGCGGCTGATATCGTGGCGCTCGACCTGCCCGGTTACGCGATCGGCGGCCTTAGCGTCGGTGAGCCGAAGGCGCTGATGTATGAGATCTTGGACGGGTGCACGCCGCTTTTGCCCGAAAACAAGCCGCGATATCTGATGGGCGTCGGCAGTCCGGACGCGATTTTCGAGGCGGTGGAACGCGGCATCGATATGTTCGACTGCGTGCTTCCGACGCGCGAAGCCCGCCACGGCAGCGTGATGACGTCCGTCGGCGACGTCAATATCAAGAACGCGCGGTACGAACGCGATTTTGGGCCGCTCGATCCGAACTGCGACTGTTATACCTGCCGGAATTATTCGCGCGCCTATCTGCGTCATCTGTTCAAAGCCGGCGAGATACTCTCGCACATGCTGCTCTCGATCCACAATCTCCGCTTTCTGCTGAGATTAACAGAGGACATCCGGAGCGCGATCGAGAACGACCGGTTCACGGAATTCAAGAACGAATTTCTCTGCTATAATAATAAAGAGCGAGTGTGAAACGGGACAGCGAAGCGACTTACATCCCCTGCGGCGCCAGCGCGGGCGATCCAATTATTTCGTCTTACGCGAGTGAAAGTTGGGAAGTTGTTGGCGCGAGGGATATTTCACATAATAATATTTATGAAAATCGCGGCTCGTCGGTAAATGGCAGCTTGTTCGCCACGCGTGCGAAAACGATGGGAAACTAAGAGAAGAAGGAGTGTGAAAATTTTATGCCGATACTGGTTCAAAAGGGACTGCCGGCCTATGATACGCTACGGGAGGAAAACGTCTTTGTTATGCACAAGGACAGAGCGGCGCAGCAGGATATCCGCCCGCTGAGGATCGCGGTGGTCAATCTGATGCCGATAAAAGAGGTGACGGAAACGCAGCTTATCCGCATGCTCGCGAACACGCCGCTGCAGGTCGATCTGCATCTGCTGACGCTTACGAGCTATAATTCGTCGCATACGGATCCGCTTTATATGGAAACGTTTTATACGAAATTCGACCAGATATGTCAGGAGCGGTTCGACGGGCTTATCATTACGGGCGCGCCGGTGGAGACCCTCCCGTATGGCGAGGTGGATTATTGGGATGAGCTAAAGGGCATCATGGATTATTCGCGGACGCATGTGTTCAGCACGCTCCACCTATGCTGGGGTGCCCAGGCA
>JAISEX010000228.1 GCA_031263875.1 Eubacteriales Family XIII. Incertae Sedis bacterium
GAATTTGCGGAACACGCGTCTTCGGTCACAGCCGAAGGATCCGCGGAGCTGATAAAGCGGCTCGGCCTCGAAAGCCTTTTGGATCGCCATCCCTACGATCTTTCCGCGGGCGAAATGCAGCGGGCGGCTCTCGTCAAGGCGCTGCTGCAAGACCCGGATATTCTGCTGCTCGACGAACCCACGAAGGGGCTCGACGCCTTTTCGCGCCGGGAAATAGGCGCGATCCTGACGGAGCTAAAAAAAGCGGGCAAGACCATCGTGGTCGTGACGCACGATATCGAATTCGCGGCGATGTACGGCGACCGGTGCTCCATGCTGTTCTCCGGCGGGCTGATCGCCGAGGACTTCGCGCGCGCCTTCTTCGGCAACAACATGTTCTACACGACCGCCATCAACCGAATGACGCGCGGGCTTGTTGGCAACTGCATCCTCGAGGAAGACGTGGTGCGGGAATGAAGACGTTCCTCAAAATCGCCGAGCCCGTAATGCTGGCGCTCGTGCTGGTCATCCTCATCATATGCGCGGTCCTCAAATTCCAAAACAACGCGCTGATACTGGCGGTCATCGCGTTCATGTCGTTCGTGCCGTTCGCGGTCAGCTTTGAAAAGCGCCGCCCGAAGCCGGCGGAAATTATGCCGATCGTCGTGCTGACAGCGATCGCCGTCGTCGGCCGCGTCATCATGACGCCGATCCCGAACTTCCAACCGGTTTCCGCCCTGGTCGTTTTTACGGGAATCTTTTTCGGACGCAGGAGCGGCTATCTGATGGGCGCTTTCACCGCGCTTATCTCCGACATGATGCTCGGCATGGGGCCGTGGCTGCCGTGGCAGATGTACGGCTGGGGCGTCATGGGCTACTTCGCGGGCGTGCTCGCGGACCGGGGCGCGTTCGGCAAAGGCCGCACCTGGGCGGTGTTCCTCTACGGCATCGCGTCGAGCGCCTTCTACGGCCTGATGCTCGACACCTGGTTTATCATCGGCTTCGTCAGCGACATCACGCCGGTCACGGCCGCCGCCGCATACGCCGCGGGCATCGCCATGAACATTTCGCACATCATCTCCACCGTCGTATTCCTGTCCCTGACCTACGTCCCCTGGGGGCGAAAGATCCGCCGCATAAAAATCAAATATGACATGATTTCCAATTAGCGCAAACTCACCGTCCGGGAGTATTTTTTCCGGCGCATGCGGCACTCAACATAATGCTGCCCGTAACTCGCGGGACAATTTCCTGCGCGGGCATTCACAAAAAATGGCCGCTATTTCGAGTGCCGCACCGGGCTATCCGGGGCTCCGCTTCGCTCCGGCCGCTTCGCGGCTGCTGCGCACCCCTCCTATCCCGTGCGCGTCGCTCGGCTGGCGCCTCGCTCCCTTATGCGGGCAACGAACCCGACCCGCCCATCCTCCCTCCGGCGAACAGCTCTCTCACCCAACCACCAAACCGCGCGAGAACCAAAACCCAACGTGCGCATCCTCCCTCTGCCGTCCTCCAACTAAAAAAGAGAGCTACGCAAACCTGCATAGCTCCCCTTATCCTTCATCTTATCGCCGGGCGCAAGGCATTACCCGCGCCCCGAAAGTTTTAGTTTCGGAAATATTTCCGCATGTTCCGCCCGCGGCGTTTTATCGCACCCAACGCAACGGTAAATTTATCAACGCCATTATTATACACAGCATCCCATCCGTGGCGCTTTATCGCACCCAGCGCGACGGTGAATTTATCAACGCCATTGGTATACACCGCGTTCCATCCGTGACGCCGCACCGCAACCAGCACGGTGAGCGCGGCCAGGGACATCAGAAGCGCCATGATCCACATGAACGGGTTGAAGCTGTCGCTCGTTTCAGGCGAGCCGCCCGTTTCGCCCGCAGCCGGAGGATTACCGCCGCCGGGATCGCCGCTCACATGCAGCACGCCGGCGAAACGCCATCCCGCGAAATACGGCCACGTGCCTTCCGTCCCCTCGTAAATCTCGTAATTGCCGTACACGTCGGCCTTTGCGTAAATCGGATAATCGCCCGCCGGATCGCCCTTTTGGTACGTGGTGGACAAGGCGACCGTATTCTTCGCAAACTCACTTTGATGAGCGCTGAAATCGAAGATGTCACCGATCAGGCTTCCGTCGCGCTTCTCGCCGTCATAACCGATATTGAGATTATACGAAGCGCGGAGCGGCACGTCGTCGCCGACCTTGATGTTCGCGTGCAGAGCTGTCGGCACAAGCGGCCTCGGCCGGATAATAATGCTGCGCTCAACAATGGGTTCTTGGCTGCGCGGCAATTTCCCGTCCGCCGTAAATACGAGATCGATTTCCTCGTTGATCACGTCGGTTTCATCGGGAGGAAGCCCCAGCATCCACGTGCCGCCGCCGGCCCGTGAGGTCGCCGCCGGATTCAGCCAGAACGAAAGCACGCCGGATAAAAGCGTATATTCGGACGTATCGTACCGGATGCCGTGGGCAATGCCGTCGTAATAGCCGTCGTATCCGAGCACCTGGATATCCTCGTTGTTCGGCGGATCCTCGGTCACGATAAGGGTCGTGTAATCGATGTGGGGCAATCCCGGCGGCATGTACGCGTATTGCGCCCGGTAAACGATGTCGGCATAGACCGGCATGGTCGGATCCACAACGGGCGACCAACCGATAAACTCGAAGTTCTCCGCGACCGTTATATTCGAGAGATTGAAATTTGCCGCGTTAAATATCGGGCTGCCTCCCGCGCCTTTCAGATCGGAAAGGCTTTGGCCGGCCGGAACCGCGTAATTCGTCATCGGAATGTTCTTATATGTGCCTTCCTCGCCCAGTTCAAACCGGACCGAGTAGAGCGTTTGCGCCGAGGGGCTCGGCGTGTATGCGTACTGCGCCGTGTAGACCCGCACGCTCGTTACCGGGGAAACGATATCCACAACGGGCGACCAGCCGATAAACGAAACGTCCGGACCGGTTGTTTTTACCGATGGCACCGAGAATCCGGGTACGCTGTCGAGCGACGTATTTGCCTTGACCGCCGTGTTGGTGGAGATGGTGCCGTCCGTCGTCGCGCCGCCGTCCGTCGAAATCGTGCCGTAGACGCCGCCCGCGTCGAAAATGACGCTGTAGAAATACTCGGCGACCGCCGGTGATTCGGCGCCGTAAATCGCGTGGTAGGTAATGGGCTCGGTCACCTTCGCGTTCAATATGTCGTCATTCGCCATCTGATCCTGCGCGTCAGCCGGGACCCAGCCGATAAACACGTAATCCGTATTCGCCTTAACGCTCGGCACATACGAAAGTCCCGCGCCGGTTTTCAGCGTTTCGCCCTCCGGAACCTGATACGTAACGTGTGAGCCGCCCGAAGCGATGTTGCCGTAGATGCCGCCCGCGTCGAAGATGACCGCTATGCCCCGGCCGCCGACCAGCGGGTCGGATTCGGCGGCATAAACCGCCTGGTAGGTAATGGCTTCGGTAACCGGCGCGGTGAGTATAGTCGCATTTGGCGTCGTTTCCGGCCACGCGCTTTCGAGCGCCCAACCGATAAATTCATAGCCGGGTTTCACCGTAACGGAAGGCGTCGCGGAGAGGCCCGCGTTTGCATTCAATGTGCCGTTTTGCGGCACATCATACGTAACGCTTGCGCCGCCGCCCACAGAGAGATTTCCGTAGATGCCGCCCGCGTCAAAGGTGACGCCGATGGTCACGGGCGGAGTCGGCGGAGTCGGCACACCGGCATAGAGCGCATTATACGTTACAGGCGCGGTAACTGTCGCCGCGAGTATGTCCGCGGGAGGTATTGCCGGCGCATCTTCGAGCGCCCAACCGACAAAGGTGTAACCGGATTTCGCCGTAACGGCGGGCGTATTCGAAAGCCCCGCGCCATCGCTTGCGCCGAGGCTCTTTCCCGCCGGCACGAGGTAGGACGCAGTTGTTCCGCCCGCGGTGAGATTACCGTAATCGCCCGTGTCAAACGTTACGCCGAAATAGGTGCCGGACGGTGACGGATCCCACGGGGAAATATAGACCGCCGTGTAGGTTGCGGATTTGGTTACGGGTGCGTTTATATCGACAGTCGTCGTCTGCGGCCAATCGTCTTCGAGCGCCCAGCCGACAAAGGTGTAATTATCTTTCGTGGTTACGGCGGGCACGTCCGAAAGGCCCGCGTTCCCTTTTAGCGTTCCGTTCAACGGCACCTGATACGTAACCTTCGCGCCGCCCGAAGTGAGATTGCCGTAAGTGCCGCCCGCGTCAAAGGTGACCGTCAGGAAGTTCGTCCACACGGCCCACACGTCGATGTCGATCCGCAGCTCGCTCGACGTTGGCGCGTCGTACCGCACGCCGCCCTGATAGGTGACAGTGCCCACGGCCGCGTCAGCTTCGCTCGTCGCCCAGCCCGCAAAGCGGTAGCCCTCCGGCTCCGGCGTCGGGCTGTAAGCGGCATAGCTGAGAGCGGGGAAATTCTGCCCCTGCCCGACATACTGCTTGAGATTGCCGGGATCCGTGATCGCATTGCCCGCGCTGTCCTTCGAGCCGGCGGGATAATTGATGTGGTAATTGTAGACGACGAACTTATCGAGCGTCGTGTATTTCGCGGTGAGCGTCACATCGCCCGTTACCGTGATCGTTTCGCCGGGATAATGGATGCGTCCGCTTGCGTCCAGCCAGCCGGTAAAGAC
>JAISEX010000044.1 GCA_031263875.1 Eubacteriales Family XIII. Incertae Sedis bacterium
CGTCGAGATCAAGGACGGCACCGACCCGAACGATCCGGACAGCTATAAAGACACGGATGGCGATGGCGTACCGGATTACGTTGAAATCAAAGACGGTACCGACCCGAATGATCCGGACAGCTACAAAGATACGGACGGTGACGGCGTACCCGATTACATTGAAATTAAAGACGGCACCGACCCAAAAGCTCCGGACAGCTATAAAGACACGGATGGCGCCGGCGTGCCAGATTACGTTGAGATCAAAGACGGTACCGATCCGAACGATCCGGACAGCTACAAAGACACTGATGGCGACGGCGTGCCCGATTACGTTGAGATCAAAGACGGCACCGACCCGAATGACAAAACGAGCTTTAAAGACACGAACGGCAACGGCGTTCCCGATTACTTAGAGGATTCCTCCGGTCCGCAGGGCAGCCCGCCAAAAGCAAACGGTTGGGTATACGCAAACGGTGCGTGGAAATATTTCATGAACGGAAAAGCGGCCACCGGCTGGCTGTACGACAACAGTTACAAAGCCTGGTACTATCTCGACAAGACGACCGGCATTATGCAAACCGGCTGGGTGTACGACCACGCCTACAAAGCCTGGTTTTATCTCGCCGGGAACGGAGCGATGAAAACCGGTTGGGCGAAGGACAAGGGCACGTGGTATTATCTGCGCGGTAACGGCGCGATGGTCTGGGGCAAGTGGCGTCACGATACCGACACCAGTTGGTATTATCTCTCCGGCAACGGCAAAATGTTGACCGGAAAGCAGAAGGTCGGCGCGAAAACCTACTCGTTCAAAGCAAACGGGGCGTGGGTGAGCTAAGCCAAGCAAAATTAAAACATATCACGTATGAAGAATGTGGGGCCGCGCAGAAATGCGCGGTCCCTGCTCATCATTGTGGTTGCCGCATAGCATCGTCATAGTGAGCGAAGCAAGCGTGAACGAAGTGAAGCAATCCAGTATTACCATGTGGAGCGGTTAAACGGGATTGCCTTTTTGTCCCGAAGCGCCGCTTCGATTGGAAAAACAAGACAGCGAAGCGGCCACAGGGAGCGGAGGAGTGAGCGTAGCGAACGTTGCTTCGTTGACTGCGCCTCGCGGGTGACATTTGGATTTTGGAGCAGGGTAGGAATGACGGGGGACGGCAGGGAAAGGATGGCCGTGTCGTGTTTTCGCCCGCGCGGGTTTTTGGTTTATGTGAGAAACGGGGACGCCGTAGTATGAGGGGCGTGTTGTGTGCTTTTCTCGCACAGGAGAGCGGCCGAGGTCTGCAATGACAGACGGAGTAAAGACGGCACGGAAATTTGCATATGTCCCGCGTAAGGGATAGGAGGGGTGCGGCAGCAGCCACGGCGCGGACGCAGTCGGAAAGCGATGTCGAGAACCGAATTACGAAGCATCTCGAATTTTATGCGCTCGTTATGAGCGCCGGGGCCGAAGCCCCGGATAGCCCGGTGGGGCTGCCTAAAGACGCGAGGAAGAATATGGAAATGAGCATGGTGAGAATGTTCAAAAGTATCGGTTGTAGATAACCTGCGGGGCAGCCCCATGCGCCCCCAAAGCGATACCTCGGTCAAGGGGATTTCGGTTGCGTCCGAACGGGCGCCTGAAATTACACGAATACCCCCATAAAAATTAAAATTCCCTCTTGACAAACGTGCCTGCGTATGACATAATGCATATATATCATATAAAGTATATATGATATATTGAAAACAAAGCGATGCGAGGAGGATAAAATGAGTCATATAGCGAACAGCCTTACCGAGCTTATCGGCAACACGCCGCTGCTGCAACTGAATAATTACGCGAAGGAGGCGGGCGCCGGGGCGAATGTTATCGGCAAACTCGAATACTTCAATCCGGCGGGCAGCGTGAAGGACCGTATCGCGCTCGCGATGATAGACGACGCGGAAAAGAGCGGCAAGCTGAAGCCCGGCGCCGTTATTATCGAACCGACGAGCGGCAACACGGGGATCGGCCTCGCGTTCGTCGCGACGGCGCGCGGTTACCGCGTGATTCTCACGATGCCGGAAACGATGAGCGTGGAACGCCGGAAACTTCTTGCGGCGTACGGCGCGGAGATCGTCCTGACGGAGGGCGCGAAAGGCATGAAGGGCGCGATAGCCAAGGCGGACGAGCTCGCGGCGGAAACGCCGGGATCGTTTATACCCGGCCAGTTCGTGAATCCCGCCAATCCCAAGATCCACTACGAAACGACGGGGCCGGAGATCTGGCGCGACGCGGACGGCAAAGTCGACGTGTTCGTTGCGGGCATCGGCACGGGCGTCACGATAAGCGGCGCGGGCGCGTATCTGAAAGAGCGGAATCCCGATCTGAAAATCATCGCCGTGGAGCCGACGGATTCACCCGTCCTCACGGAAGGCAAGGCCGGCCCGCATAAAATACAGGGCATCGGCGCGGGTTTTGTGCCGGACATTCTCGACACGAAAATCTATGACGAGATAATCACCGTCACCACCGACAACGCATTTGAGGCGAGCCGAACGATCGCGAAAACGGAAGGGCTGCTCGTCGGCATTTCGTCGGGAGCCGCCGCGTACGCCGCCGCGGAAGTGGCGAAACGCCCCGAATTTGCCGGCAAAAACATCGTCGCCATTCTGCCCGACACGGGCGAGCGCTACCTCTCGACGGCGCTGTTTGAATAACAACCGACTACTGCGTAAACGCTCATTACTTTTTCAGGAAGAGCCCTGGGTACCTCCGGGGTTCTTTCGCGTTACGCGCATCAACACGGAAACTCACCGCATAAAAATCTGCGCGCGTGTTTATTTCCGGGCGCATGGGGCTGTTTCAACATGAATGGGGCGATCCAATTGTTAAAATTTTAACAATTATGTTATCTCGAATATGGCAAAACAGCCCCACCGGGCTATGCCTGTTTTACGCGGCTTTAGCCGCGGTGTAAAACAGAGCATCTATCCCTTGCGCGGGACATGCGCGGCATTCCGTGCCGCCTCCGTAAAGTCTGTCATTGCAGTCGTAGCCGCGATCCCTGTGCGGGCAAAGAACACAGCCCGTCCATTCTCACACCGGCGTTCTGGTTGCCATACTAGTGACTTGCGTCATCTAAATATTCGGATAGAGTTTTTTCAGTTTAATTCTTGCCTCATCCGTGGAGAATTGCCAATCAATCTTCTTTGGCATCATATTTCTGTCCATTTCCCAG
>JAISEX010000045.1 GCA_031263875.1 Eubacteriales Family XIII. Incertae Sedis bacterium
TTGGGAAATGGACAGAAATATGATGCCAAAGAAGATTGATTGGCAATTCTCCACGGATGAGGCAAGAATTAAACTGAAAAAACTCTATCCGAATATTTAGATGACGCAAGTCACTAGAATTGCGACCCGGAAAGACGTAGGGGCGGCATTCTGCCGCCCGCTGCCGCCAGAAAATGGCGATGAGAAGGGGGACGGCGGGGAGGTGGGGTTTATGTCGGGTTTTCTCTCGTTCTTTTTGTTGCGTTTGTGAGAAACGGGTTCGCCGTAGGAGGATGGGCGGGCTGGTTACTTTTCTCGCACGGGGGAGCGGCCGAGGTCTGCAATGACAGACGGAGTAAAGACGGCATGGAAGTTTGCGTATGTCCCGCGCAAGGGATAGCAGCGGAAATTCCGCCGGCCCGGAACAAAACAGCGATGGGGACTGTTTGCTGGATTGCTTCGTCGCTTTGCTCCTCGCAATGACCCGAGGAAGCGGGCCGAGGAATTGCAGCGGATAGCCCGGTGGGGCGCTCAAAAGTAAGAGGCTGTTTTTTGCGAATATTTACGCACAGGATTGTTTGCTAGATTGCTTCGCTGCGCTCGCAATGACAGGCAGTTTTTGTGCATGCTCGCGCGGAGGAATATCCCGCGATTAGTAACAAGATCTTTTTGAGTGCCCCATGCGCCCGCATGAATTCTCTGGCTGAAAAATTGCGAAAACGACTGTCAAGTAAAACGCTTGCGCGAAATGATTGTCAAGTAAAACGCTTGCGCGGTCGAAGCGAAGCTGTCAAGTAAAATACTTGCGCCCTCGGCTCAGGTGATAAGCGATTCGATCAGCGCGGCGAATATGCCGGCGGCGAGGCAGGGGCCGAAGGCGAAACTGTCGGTACGGGATTTCTTGCGGAGTATCAGCATGACCGCGCCGTAGACGCCGCCGAGTATGGTGCCGATGGCAAAGGCGGTGAGCACGTGCTGCCAGCCGAGCAGAAAGCCCGCGGCGGCCATCAGCTTCACGTCGCCCATGCCGAATGAATGCTTCACCGCGACGGCAAAGATGAACAGCGGCACGCTGACGCAGAACAGCCCGATAAGGCGGGAAACGATGTCGGCGCTCGGGACGATCCAGAGGGCGGCGACGCCGCAGACGAGCAGGGCGAGATTCAGAAGATCCGGTATCCGGCGTTTGCGGATGTCCACGACGGATATCGCGGTGAGTGCTGCGAGAACGACGAGCGACAGCACGATCTGCGGGATCGAAACGGACGCTGCGGAGAGCGCGGGATATAATTCTGCGGAATACGATGTAAACATATTACTATTATACCGCAATTATATATTATGTCAACAATTTTTTTATATGGAATATAAAGTTTTACATCTGCGAACAGAAACGTTGAAAACTCGCGGAAGAAATCACGCGTCAAATAACGGCATGGTAAACACTATGCACCAGAACGAAAACGCGAAAACGAGGCGGCGGTGATGCGGTTATTCGCCGACGGGCGGGTGTTCCCGGCTGAATTCCGCGTCGAGGCGTATGATCTCGCGCTCCATGTTTTCCTTATACGTCCGCATGGCCTCGCGCAGTTCGCTGTATTTCAGCGAGAGTATTTGGACCGCGAGCAGGGCGGCGTTCTCCGCTCCGTCTATGGCTACGGTCGCCACGGGTATGCCTTTCGGCATCTGGACGATGGACAGAAGCGAGTCGAGACCGTCGAGCGTCGACGATTTGACGGGCAGGCCGATAACGGGCAGGGGCGTGTAGGCCGCCATCACGCCCGCGAGGTGGGCTGCTTTTCCCGCGGCGGCGATAATGACTTCGATGTCGTTCGCCTCGGCGCCGCTTGCGAATTCCTCCGCCACCGAAGGCGTGCGGTGCGCGGAAATAATGCGCGTTTCGTAATCGACCGCGAAGCCGTCGAGAATTTTTTCGGCGCGCGCCACCACGCCGTAATCCGATTTGCTCCCCATAACTATTCCGACTTTCATAATGCTGGCCTCCCTTTCATCGGCTTTAACTGCCTGTCATTCAAAACACTTGACACGTAGCTTGTCATTCAAAACACTTGATACGCAGTCTGTCATGTAAAACACTTGACACCCGGTCTGTCACCTAAAACACTTGACGCCCGGCCTGTCAATTTAAATGCTTGACGCGCAGCCTGTCATGCAAAACACTTGACGCTCGGTCTGTCAACTGAAATGCTTGACGCCGAGTCTATCATTCAAAACACTTGACACGCAGCCTGTCATGTAAAACACTTGACACTCGGTCTGTCACCTAAAACGCTTGACGTGCGGTCTGTCACTTAAAATACTTGACACCGGACTCGATGATCTTCGTATCGTAATTGCCCGGCACGTTTTTGTAGAGGTGTTCGCCGACGCGTTCGATGTGGCCCATCTTACCGAGTACGCGACCGTCCGGCGAAGTGATCCCCTCAATTGCAAGCGCGCTGCCATTTACGTTGAAGTCTATGTCCATCGTCGGCCTTCCCGCCGCGTCGCCGTACTGCGTCGCGATTTGCCCATTGGCCTGTAATTCTGCAAGGACGGCATCGGACGAAACGAAGCGCCCTTCGCCGTGGGATACGGGCGTCAGGAAGACGTCGCCGACAGCGGCCCCCGCGAGCCATGGCGATAAAACCGAAGCGACTCTCGTGCGGACGATGCGCGAAACGTGCCGTCCGAGGGTGTTGAAAGTCAGCGTGGGCGCGTCCGGCGAGGCGGGCATTATCCTGCCGTAAGGGACGAGCCCGAGCTTGATCAGCGCTTGAAACCCGTTGCATATGCCGAGCATCAGCCCGTCCCGGTTGTCAAGTAAATCGCTGACCGCGTCGGCTATAAGCGGGTTGCGGAACACGGAGGTGATAAATTTCGCGGATCCTTCGGGTTCGTCGCCGCCGCTGAAACCGCCGGGTATCATGATGATCTGGCTGCCGCGTATGGCGGTTTCCATTTCGCGGATCGACGCGTCCAGCGCGTCCGGCGTCATGTTTCGCAGATTGACGAGCAGCGTTTCGGCTCCCGCGCGCTCGAAGGCTTCGCGGCTGTCGGTTTCGCAGTTGGCGCCCGGAAAGACGGGTATAAAAACGCGCGGCTTGGCTGTTTTGATGGCCGGCGCTTTGTCGTTTCGGCGCGCGTATTCGATAACGGGAACGTCGCTGCTCACCTTATCTGCCTCTTTAATATCCGTGGGGAATACCGGCTCAAGCGTCGCGGCGAGCTGCGCTTTGACGGACGAGAGCGGTATGCGCAGAGGGGGCGAGGCGGCGGTTACCGCGTCCGTGTTACGGGCAGCGTTCAAATTACAAGGAAGATTTACGCTCGGCGGATCGGCGGGATTATCGGAAGTGTTCGCATAATGTGACGTGCTAGACGCGTCATAAATCCCATACATTTCCATCACTTCATCTGCAATGGTACTCCCGATAACGCGGGCGTTGCCGTTTCCGAACAGCGCACAGACGTCGGCATCCGCGTCGAGTTCGAGCAGCAAACTGCCCGGATCGGCGGTAACGAGTCCAGCGTCAGAAACGCCGGTGAGCTTGACGCCGATATCGTTACCGGTCGCGGCTTTGGCAAGGGCCGCAAAGATCCCGCCCTCGCCAACGGTCGTTGCGGAATAGACGCGGTTCGCCGCGGCAAGTTCATGGACGACGCGCATCGTTTCCCGGAAGCGGGCGAAGTCCGGCAGATAATGCTCGTCCTTGGGCGCGGGCACGAGAACGAGCGCGTGGCCGGCGGCTTTCAGCTCCGCGGACACGATGCTCCCGGCGTCCGTTACGCAAACGGCAAACGAAACCAAGGTGGGCGGCACGTCGAGGTCGTTGAAGGTGCCGGACATGCTGTCCTTGCCGCCGATGGCGGCGATGCCGAGTTCGAGCTGCGCGGTCAGCGCGCCGAGCAGGGCGGCAAACGGCTTGCCCCATTTGGCCGGAGAAGCGCCGAGTTTTTCGAAATATTCCTGAAACGTCAGACGTATGCGGCCGATGTCTCCGCCGAGGGCCGCGATCTTCGCCGCCGAATCGAGGACGGCCATCATCGCGCCGTGGTAGGGGCTGAGCTTGGAAAGGTGCGGATCATAACCCCAGGTCATCAGCGTGGCGGTGTCCGTATCCGCGCCGAGGACGGGCAGCTTCGCCGCCATTCCCTGCTGAGGCGTCAGTTGGTTCGCGCCTCCGAGCGGCATCAGAATGCTGCCCCTGCCGATGGTGCTGTCGAAATTTTCGATAAGCCCGCGCCGGCTCGCGACGCCAAGACTGCCGAGAATGCCGAGCAGGTGTTCCGCCGAAAGCGGAGCGCTTTGGGTGGAAACAGGCGGCGGCAGCGTTATATCCGGTACGAGCACCGCGCGTTCCTGCCGCACGCCGTTCGTGTCGAGAAAGGTTCGCGGCAGATCGAACACGGTATCGCCGCGCCAGGTCATGCGGAATCTCCCCGTGTCCGTTACCGCAGCGACGACGGTCGCCTCCACATTTTCCTCCGCCGCGTAAGCGATAAAAGCCGCGGCGTCTTCGGGCGCGAGAACCACCGCCATACGTTCCTGCGATTCGGCAATGGCGAGCTCGGTCCCGTCGAGGCCGTCGTATTTCTTCGGCACGGCGTCCAGCGTTACGTCGAGGCTGTCGGCAAGTTCGCCGATAGCGACGGACACGCCGCCCGCGCCGAAATCATTACACTTTTTAATAAGCCGTGAGGCTTCTTCGCGCCGGAACAGCCGCTGGATCGCGCGTTCCGGGGGCGGATTCCCCTTCTGGACTTCCGCGCCGGCGGTCGCGACCGATTCCTCCGTATGGGATTTCGACGAGCCCGTCGCCCCGCCGAGGCCGTCGCGCCCCGTCCTGCCGCCGACGAGCAGAATGACGTCACCCGGCTCCGGGCGTGACCTCCGCACGTGGGATGCGGGAGCGGCCCCGATAACAGCGCCGATCTCCATACGTTTCGCAAGGTAACCGGGGTCGTAGAGTTCGTCGACGAGTCCCGTGGCCAGACCGACCTGATTCCCGTACGAGCTGTAACCGCGGGCGGCTCCGCGCGTGATCTGGAACTGAGGCAGTTTCCCCGGCAAGGTGTCCGCGAGCGGCGCCGTCGGGTCGCCCGCGCCCGTCACGCGCATGGCCTGATAGACATAGACGCGGCCCGAAAGCGGGTCGCGTATCGCGCCGCCCAGACACGTCGCCGCGCCGCCGAAAGGCTCGATCTCCGTCGGGTGGTTGTGCGTTTCGTTCTTAAACATCACGAGCCAGTCTTCTTCGCGCGTTTCGCCCGCTGCGGCGCCTTCATACGGACGTATCTTCGCCGTGACCCGAATGCTGCACGCGTTTATCTCGTCGGATTCGTCGAGGTCGTCGAGCAGGCCGTGCTTCTTCAGAGCCTTTGCCCCGATCGTCGCGATATCCATCAAGCAGACGGGGTGCGCCGCGTCGTTCGCGTCCCCGTACACATCCGCGCGCGCGCTCATATACAGATCGAACGCGTCCGCGATAAGCGCCGCATGATCGCCCTCGCCGATTTCTATCTCGCTGAGCTTCGTCAGAAACGTCGTGTGGCGGCAGTGATCCGACCAGTATGTATCGATGACGCGCAACTCCGTTACCGTCGGGTCGCGATCCTCAACGTCGCGGTAATGCGACTGCACGAACCGCAGATCGGCCGCGCTCATCGCAAATCCCATTTCGGCGCTCAGGCTGTCAAGTTTATCGCTTGACATCTCGCGGAATCCGCCGATACGCGCCACGGGAGCCGGCGACGGCAAATTCATGCGCAGCGTATCCGGCATCTCAAGCGAAGCCTCGCGGCTGTCCACGGGATTGATGCAATATTTTTTCACCGCGCGCCGGTGCTCATCCGCAAGTTCGCCCTCAATGGCGATTATCTTCGCGTAACAAACCCGCGCGTCCGCGCCGGCAGCGTCCGAAGACAGCAGCTCGATACATTGCTCCGCGGAATCCGCCCGCTGGTCGTATTGCCCGGGCAGATATTCCACCCCGAAGCAAAAAGCGCCGCCCATTTCCGGCAGCTCCCGGTAGACCGCATCGAGATTCGGCTCCGACAGAACGCCCGTAACGGCCGCCTCGAACACCTCGTCCGAAACGCCCTCGATATCGTACCGGTTGAGTATCCTCAGCCCGGCCACCCCGCCGAGCCCGAGCCCGCCCGAAAGTTCCGCGCGCAGCTTCTGCGCCTCGACGTCAAACCCCGGCAACTTTTCCACATATACGCGTCGTATCACTTATGCCTCCATTCCGCCGTTTCGCGGCGGCGCAAACCCGCCCAAAATGCCCATCGCAAATCCCGATTCCGATTTGCTCTTTGCGAATATTATACCATCAAAAATCCGCAGGGCACCTTTTCGGCATCCTGTTTGAACGAGCCTCCCATTCCTTCGGCAGGGAAAGCCTTTTGGGGCGCATGGGGCACGCGGG
>JAISEX010000084.1 GCA_031263875.1 Eubacteriales Family XIII. Incertae Sedis bacterium
GTTCGCTCCGGCCGCTTCGCGGCTGCTACCGCACCCCTCCTATCCCTTGCGCGCGAATGCGGGCACAGAACACCGCCCGCCCCTCCTTAACGCGGCGCACCCATTCACCACATCAGCGCTCCAAACACGCGAGATGACAAAACGCAGCAGCATCCTTATCGTGCCGTCCCCCGCAAAAAAGAGGCCGCTCCGCCTATGACGCTTACCGTCATGCCAAAACAGCCTCCCTATTATTACTCCGCGAAAAAACGCTCCTCCCCTCCTACTCCATCGACGCCAGCGTCACCGAAGCCTTGAACAGATCGCCGTCAATCGCGATCTCAAACGTCCCGTTCATCAGCCGCGCGAGATCGCCCGCGATCGACAGCCCAAGCCCGCTGCCCTCCGTCGCGCGCGACTCGTCACCGCGCTGAAACCGTTCCATCAGTTCGTCGGCGGGGATATTCAGCATGGCCGCCGAGGTATTTTTTATTTCCAGAGACGTCTTCCCCGCGGGCGGCGATTCCTTCAGATCGATGTAGACGCGACTGCCCGGCAGCGCGTATTTGCGCACATTATTCAGCAAATTATCCACAACGCGCCAGAGCAGTTGGCTGTCCGCCTTCACGTAATAATGCTCCTTCGCCGCCCCGACGACGACCTGCAGGTCGATACCGGCCAGCCCGTCGCCGTGTTCGACGAGCTCCTGACCTATCAGCGAGAGCAAATCCACCCGCTCGCAATGCACGGGCATAGCGCCGCTCGACGCCTTCGCCGCCTCGAACAGATCCTCCGTCAGTTTTTTCAGCCGGCGGCTCTTTTCCTCGATAATTTCCAGATACCCGGCCGCGTTTTCGCTGTCCAAACCTTCCTTTTTCAAGATGTCCGTATACGTGATAATCGACGTCAGCGGCGTCTTCAGGTCGTGGCTCACGTTTGAGATCAAATCCGTCTTTAGGCGCTGATTTTTCAGCTCGTTTTGCACCGCGATCGCAGCGCCGCCGCCGATCTCGTTGATCTTCACCGACAGCTTTTCAAATTCGTTTGAAGCGGCGCCCTCCACGGGTATCTTATACGAAAGATTCCCGCCCGCGATCTCCTCGACGCCGCGTTTCAGCTCGCCGTAGCGTTTCACCCACTTGACGGAGAAATACAGCGCGAGAACGAGCGACCCGGACAGCACCAGCAGCGCGGCGAAAATCCCCTCGAACAAGTACCAGATATGGAATGAAACCACAACGAGCGAGGTAATCATCGCAACCAGCCACAGCAGCACAACGAGAACGACCGTCTTTGCGAGCGGATTACGCCCGTCGAATCCCGACTTGACCGCGCGCCCCAGCTCGCGAATGCCGAGCCCGGCGAGTCTGAGCAGCGCCCCTATGAGAAGCCGCCGCGTAAACCGGCCCGCTTTGATAATGCGCGCGAAGGACAGCAGGCACCAGAGGCAGACCGCGCCTGCCGCGACGCAGATGCCGATAAGTACGACGAACTCGAAATCCATCCACGTATTCGCCGGCGGCAGCATCTGTCCCAATCCAAATCCGGAAAGGACCGTGAGCAGCATAACCGCAAGCTGTATCTCGATAAAAACCCTGTCCCACGCGTAGAGCCGGCGCGTGCCATCGGCGCGTTTGCGCCCCGTCCAGGCGAGCAGCAGGACAAGCAGAGCGAACGAAGCGATCAGCGCCGCGATCGCGTAAAAAGATGTCTTTTGCGCCTCATCCCGCGCCATTGCCAAAATCGCCGCGCCCTTGTCCACTACCGTCTGCGGCCACGCGACGTAAAGCGTCGAGGATGACGCGAAACTATCCGCTATATCTATCAGCCAGCCCTCGGAGAATTCCGTGCCCTTCAAACCGCTTGATTCGCCGATTTCCCATCCGCCTCCGCCGTCAAATTCGACAGACAAGTAGACGGGATACGTTAATAAAACGGCGGGATCCACGGGCGTGTCGGGCGTATCCGGCGTTATGTTCGTAATCGCCTGCTCGCTGCCCTTAAATCCGTCAATATAGTACGCCAGCCCGCTTTTGTCCAAATCCGCGAGAGCGTCGTCGTAACTCTCCTGAGTAGCCTTCTTGTACTCCGCCGACCGGTAGTCTTTAAGCTGCGCCAGCTCATCCGCGTAGATTTCCTCAAACGCGGCTCTTCCCGCCTTGAAAACTTTGAAAGCCCTTCTCCCCTCAGGCGTATCGGCCGTTATCTCATCGTCCGCGGCGTCTCCGCTCGGTGAAAATATCCGGTCGTCGCCATACATCTTTTTCGCTTCAAAGGCGATAAAATTGTTTTCTCCTAACGGAATCTCCACTATCCCCTCTCCCGCTTGGGCCGTTATAATATAGTCATTACTCCAATCGTAATAAGACGGGTTTTCCGGATCCGCAAGCATATAATAGATGTTTTGGATCTCTTTTTCATAAAAGCCCGTCGCGTTCGTCATCCCCGCGCCATCGCGGTACGAATTACACAATCGCACCACTATAAAGGCGTCCTGCCCCGCCTTATCAATAAATGAATGAGTCTGCACATACGGCTTATCCGACAGCAGATCACTGATGCCCCGCACGCTGTATATATCGAACGGATAGTCGTAATTATTCAGGGAAGAAAGTTTTCTGTGCGCCGATGACAGCCCGATAAGCCCCGCCGCGATCCCGCTGACGCCGAGCAGCACGCAAAGCAGAAACACTGCCGCGCGCGCTCCCGGCCTGTCGCCGAAACGCCGTTTTACGCCATCACCATCCGCGCCGCCATCGCCATTCTCCGGGTCGCGACCCCTGCGGTCATCGTCCGCGCGCATTTCTCCCTCATTCACCTGCGCCATTTCAGATTTTTTCAATTTTGTATCCAATGCCCCACACCACCTTCAGATATCGCGGATCGCCGGGATCGATCTCGATCTTCGAGCGAATCCTTCTTATGTGTACGGCTACGGTATTTTCGGGGCTGTAGGACGAATCTTTCCACACCGACTCGTATATCCGCTCCGACGAGAACACCCGGCCGGCGCTCTCGACGAGCAGCCGCAGAATGCCGAACTCGATGGGCGTCACCGCGACGGGTTCGCCGTCGAGCAGCACCGTTTTGGTTTCGTTATCCACCACGAGGCCGCCCGAACGGAACACGCCCGGCCGCTTTTCCATCCCGCCAAGGCTCGTATACCGCCTCAGCAGCGATTTTACGCGGGCCGTCAGCTCCAGCGGATTGAACGGTTTCGTCACATAATCGTCCGCGCCGACGCCGAGGCCCGTCACCTTGTCGTAGTCCTCCGACTTTGCCGACAACAGGAGGATCGGAATATTCAGCCGCTCGCGGATCCGCATCGTCGCGCGGAGCCCGTCCATCTTCGGCATCATGATATCCATAATGATCAGATGAACGTCGCCCTGCTCTGCCGCCGCCAGCGCCTCATCCCCGTCATACGCCTTGATGACACGGTAGCCCTCCGCCGTAAGATAGATCTCGATGGCGTTCACGATGTCCCTGTCGTCGTCACAGACGAGAATGTTATTCATGCGCCTCCCTCGAAAAGAGCGCCGAGCGCCGCAAACCGGCGGCGCGCCCCTACCCGCCGTATGCCGGCATCAGTGCCGGCACCTCTGATGATATAAGACAATTCTTACAAAACACCGAATGAATTTCTTACAATTTTCTTAAATT
>JAISEX010000094.1 GCA_031263875.1 Eubacteriales Family XIII. Incertae Sedis bacterium
CCTTGGGCGCTGCTTCGCACCGCCGCCACATGCGGGCAGCGTCCACGACCCGCCCGTCCTTCCTCCGGCGTCCCCGGTTTACCTCACGCGCACCAACCAAAGCGAGAGCCGAAGCGCAACATGGGCATCCTTCCCGTGCCGTCACCCCTTATCAAAAACCGCCGCCCTCCGCCTCCATCACATACGACGTACTGCGGCCGCCGCCGTCCGATTTTCTCAACACGCCCTTATCTACCAAATCGTTGATATCCCGCAGCGCCGTATCATGAGAGCACTTGGTTATCTTCGCCCATTTCGATGAGGTAACCTTCCCCTCAAACCCGTCTATCATTCTATTCACCATATCCAACTGTCTTTCATTAAACGGTATTTTACGCCATCTCTCAAACAGGCGCGCCTTCGCCGCCGCCTCATTTATGTGTGCAGTGCTCGATTCCATTGCCCGGCATACGCAGCCGAGAAACCACCCGATCCATTCGGTAACATCGCCCGACATGCGCTGCGCCCATTCTAGCGCATCATAATACTCTTTCCGCTCCGCCATCAACTGCGCGGAAAGGCTGTAATACCGATCGGGATTGTTTTCCGCGCGTGCGAGCAAGAGATCCGACAAAGCCCTGCCGATACGCCCATTGCCGTCGTCAAACGGATGTATGCTCTCAAAACGCAAATGCGCGATCGCCGCTTTTACATACGGATCCATATCACGTTCGGCATTCAGCCATTTCAAATACCGCTTCATTTCAAGCGGAACGCGCCGGGCGTCCGGAGCCGCGTAATGGACCCGCTCCTTCCCGAGCGCGCCCGAAACTATCTCCATGCTCTCGGTGCGGTACGCCCCGACCCTTATGCGCTGTATGCCGCTTCTCCCCATCGGGAACAACGCCGTGTGCCAGCCGAACAAACGCTCATCCGTTACGGCCTCGGCATAATTTTGCGTGGCGTCGAGCGACATCTCGATCACTCCCTCCGTATAATGATCCGGAAATATCTCTATCATGCCGGCAACTTCGATACCAAGTTTTTTCGCGACAGACGATCTGACGCTTGTGATGTCGAGAAATTCACCCTCGATCTGCGAGGATTTTACTATTTCGGCCGATACGGATTTCAGAATGGCATCGTCGCGAACCTCAAATCCCAGCGCGTCAAGTTTGCCGAGCAGCAAGCCGCGCTCCAAATACACGCGGCGCAATACATCGTGTAATGCCCGCTCGTCCCAGCTCAGTTCGGGCCAATCCGCCCTCTCGTATATATATTTTCTCGCGTACATGCTGCCTCCATGCGGTGATAAGAAGATTATTATACGCATATTTTGCGTCGAATAACTATAGTATACACCGCAAAAGCCTTTTTTGCAATGCCCGCTGTATACGGGCTGTACGGCACGGAGAGAACGTTCATGTCATGTCTAGTTCTCGCGTATTTTGATTTTTGTGTGAAAAACGGGTTCGCCGTAGGAAAGACGGGCGTGACGTGGGCTTTTCTCGCGTTTCACGCGCACGGTAGAGCGCCACGGGCTAACGTTCGCTGCGCTCACTCCTCCACTCGCTGCGCTCGTTTCGCTGTCCTGTTTTACACTGCGGCTGAAGCCGCGTAAAACAGGCACCGGTGGGGCACTCAAAAATAAGATGCCGTTTTTCGTGAATGCTCGCAAAGAGGACGATTTCGCGATGAGTGACAAAATCATTCCCGCGTGCCCCATGCGCCCGGGTCATATGTAACACGTTCAATGAAACGAGCTTTCACACAACCTGCCGCCCCATTTGTCATCAAAAACTGCCGCATGAAAAAACAAGGCGAGCCCGAAAGCTCGCCCCGTTCGTTTTGTGTTATGCGCTCTCGCGCATTGTCCGTAATCTGTGTTTACAGATTGAACTCCTTTTTGACGTCCGCCAAAGCCTCGTCGAGGGCAATAAAGACCTTCTCGATGCTCTCATCGGAGAGAACAGCCGGGGGCTCAAGCCGCACGGTCTTGGCATTGACAAGCGTACCCGCCGTCATAATGTGCCGCTGGAAAAGACCCTTCGTGACGGCATATCCAACTTCGGCTTCCGGGAATTCCATGCAGATCAGCAGGCCCGCGCCGCGGTATGCGGTCAGGACCGTCGGGTATTTCTGCTGAAGTTCGCCGAGCTTCTTCATAAAGAGCTCGCCCTTCGTCTTGCACATACCCGGTATGTCATGCTCAAGCATAAATTTGATGGTGGCGATGGCCGCCGCGCACGCGAGCGGGTTACCGCCGAATGTCGGGCTGCCGAGTATCCACGGATTCTCGACGAGCTTGTCGATCCACGTCCACGGACGCGCGATAATACCCGTAATGGGCATAATGCCGCCGCCGTAAGCCTTACCGAACGTCAAAATGTCCGGCGTGACGTCTTCAACTTCACAACGCCACATCGTACCGGTACGTCCCATCCCCGTCTGGATCTCATCGAAGATAAGCGCGACCTTGTAGTCGTCCGCGATCCTTCTGAGTTCCTTCAGGTAGCCTTTTTCCGGAATGATAACGCCGCCTTCGCCCTGAATAGGCTCGACGATGATTCCCGCGACCTTTTCGCCAACCGTAACGAGATTCTTTATCGCCGTTTCAACCGCTTCCGCATTGCCGTATTCGACATGCTGGACCTGCTGGATAAGCGGGATATAATCCTCTCTGTAAGCGCCTTTGCCGCCCATCGAGATGGCGCCCATGGATTTACCGTGGAACGCGCCGACCGTCGAGATGTACCATCTGCCGCCCGTCGCAAGACGCGCGAGCTTCAGAGCCATTTCAACAGCCTCCGCGCCGCCGTTCGTAAAGAACGCGTGCTGCAGATCGCCCGGTGTAATAAGGGCGGTGAGGCGGGCGAGGTAGCCGCGAAGCGGATCGATCAGTTCCTGCGAGTGGAGCGCGTAACGCGCGAGCTGCGCCTGAACCGTCTTCAATATCTCTGGATTGCGGTGGCCGCAGGTGTAAATACCGAACCCGCCGAGGCAGTCGATAAACTGCGCGCCATTCAAATCTTCAAAATGGTCGACGCTGTCGGTCCATTCGATGAATGCCGCATCTGTCGATACGGATTTTCTGTATTCCAACCATCCGGGATTGACGTTTTCATTGAAGTTCGCAATGGATTCGTCGTGGATCTGTACCTTATCAGAATCGGAAAGCGAGTCTGATTCGATGAAACCAACTACCTTGCGGGCTTCTTCAAGTGCTAACTTTTTGTCTGTCATTGTCATGGATAAAACCTCCTAACGTTTTATTAACAGAACTGCTATAAACCCATTATCGCACACCGCGCGCAGCTTCTCAATGACTTGCTTGCCGTCAGCGGCTATCCGGTTGCTCTCCGAACGCCATTGGCCCCTTACCGGCAATTTTTCGCCGCCGCGATGCGCGAAAATTTCAATTACTACTATTCTTTGTCACCTACCGCACCGGCCGGCGCCTTCTCGTCCGTTCCGGGAGCCTTCAGTCTTGCGAGGCGCGCCACGCAGAAGTAAACGAGAACATACGTCACAACGAGGCACAGCATCAGCAGCCAGACCGTTCCCATGCCGTCGGAAGTGAAGACGTTCTTCCCTTCTTCAAATCCCGCCGGATTGAACGATATGGTCACAAACGATAAGATTATCGAACCGATCGTTACGAGAATGAGCAGAGCGGATAATCCCGCGCCGTTGCCGACTTTCTTTTCCTTCTCGACCTTCACGTCATTGCCCGTCTTGTCCGGGAATTTCTCGTCGAACGTCACTTCGTCCGCGCCGAGCGTGATGACATTACGGATCTTGCCGCGGTATTTCTGTATCGCGTAAACGGCTATCGGCGCTATGATGATGTCCATCGAGAGGACGAAGATCGGGATGCCGTCGCCTTCTTCAAAGATAAGCAATACCATTGCCGCGACCTGCACGATAACAGCGAGCCACGCAAGCCCGGGGAACCATTTCGCCTTTACCGTCAAATCGGTCTGCGGATCGTAACCGCGCAGTTTCAGGCGCTTTCTGAACCGTATCTGCGAATACAGAATGCCGACCCAGCAGAGCGTTCCCGTAAAGCCCGCGATGCCGATAAGCGCGATATACAGCTTGTTGTCCTCACCGCCGCCCCAACCGACATTCACGATCAGGAAGCTGAACACGAATATTATCCACACGAACGCGAGCGAGAATATCGTCGCTTTCTGCGGCGTATTATACCGGTTCAAATCGGACAGGAACTTCGGCGCAAGCCCTTCGACCGAAAGGCCGTAGAGCGACCGCACCGTTCCGTAGAAGCCGGAGTTCGCGCAACTGAAGGCCGCGATCAGCGTTACCACCTCGAATATTTTCGCGCCCCAGCCAAAGCCGTACGACACCAACGCCTGAGCGAATACCGAGTCCTCGAGCGTCGCCGCGAAATGCGGCATTATCAGCGAAAGGATGAAAATCGGCACCAGATAGATCAAAATAATACGGAACGCGACCTTCTTGCAGGCCGCAGGGACGTTTTTCGCCGGATCCTGCGTTTCCGCCGCGGACAGCCCGACTATCTCGGAACCCTGGAAATTGACGAGCGTCCATATCATCATCGTGATAATAATGAAGCCGCCGCTCGGGAACAGCGTTTTGAACGTCGAAACGGCCGCGCCGCCGGTGCTGGCAAGCATCGCTTTCAGCCCGATAAAGCCCGACGCGATCTCGAACGTTTCGCCTTCCTCGTTCGTCATCGTCGCACCCTTGTTCGCCGCGCCGATCCAAATGACTATCGCAGCGATAACAAACATCGCAATAGCGATGATCTTGATGATGGCCATAATCGATTCCAGATGACCAAACCATTTCACCTGATAGACATTGATCAGCGTCAGCAGCGCGAGCGCAATGACGCCGGAAATGAATATCACGAGAAGACTTGCCTGACCGTCAAAGAACAGCGCGTTGACGAACGTCGCGACAGCGAGCGCCTCCGATGGGATATAACAGACCCAGTTCGCCCAGAACGCCCAGCCGATACCCGCGGACGCCGTGTCACCCATAAACTCCCTCGTGTACGAAACGAATGATCCGCGCCGTGGAATATTTACGAGCATCTCCGCGAAACTCTGCATAACGCCGTAAATAGTAAGACCCGCAAGCGCGTATGAAATAAGAACCGCCCCGGCGCCCATATCATGGAACGTGAGGCCAAGGCCAAGGAAATAGCAGGATCCTATTATCCCGCCGAGCGCAATAAGAGATACATGCCATGACCTGATACCTCTCGAAAGCGTACGCTCACTTTTGTTAACAATTCTTGCTTCCGCCATAAAAGCTTCCTCCCTTTCCGGTGACCCGTATCATAAAAGCCCAAAATAATATGATTGCGACAAGCCACCTTCTTACAAGGCAATTCTATAACCAAATTATTGCCCTGTCCATGGAATATTTCCCATGCATTAATGTTCAGAATATTTTTTAATTTATAGCGATGCTTTCGCACAACCCTTGCAATTAAACCGTGCCATAAAACGCAACTCAGTTGTTCAAATGTCCAATAGTTGTTGCGACAACGTGAACGCGTTATGGACCCAAACTCCCGTATTGCCCACACAATTCTTCTCATTTGAGATGATTTAAGTAATTTTTTTTGGGCGCATGGGGCTGTCCGTGGGAGAATAAGGCGCCTAATTGTTAAATCTTTAACGACATGAAATTGTTTCAAACGCAACAAGACAGCCCCACCGGGCTATCCGGGGCTCCGCTTTGCTCCGGCCGCGGCGCGTAGGACGAGTGCGAGAGATGCGGAATATCTGATTTACAATTTATGGAATCTGATTGCTTGGCGCCCGCGCCGCGGCTGCTACCGCACCCCTCCTATCCCTTGCGCGTCGCTCGGCTGACGCCTCGCTCCCCTGTGCGAGAA
>JAISEX010000093.1 GCA_031263875.1 Eubacteriales Family XIII. Incertae Sedis bacterium
CGTGATTTCCTTACATCAGTATACGGCATTTTACCGAAGGAAGCAAGAATCCGGGGCGTGTGTTTGCAATGGGGACGATGGGATGCGGAGCGATGAGGGGGACGGCAGGGAGAGGATGGCCGCGTTATGTTTTCGCCCGCGCGGGTTTTTGGTTATGTGAGAAACGGGGACGCCGTGGTAGGAGGGGAGTGTCGTGTTCCTTTCTCGCATAAAGGAGCCGGAACGAGGCACGAGCGACGGCGACGCGCAAGGGATAGCAGCGGAACGTTCGCTGCGCTCACTCCTCTGCTCGCATTGCTCGCTTCGCTGTCCTGTTTTACACTGCGGCTAAAGCCGCGTAAAACAGGCAAATACCGCGGACTATGCTCGCGAAGATACCCCTGTTTGAGGGATTCCGGGGCAAGCCCGGAATGACAGACGATGGCATGAGCGGCATTGCAGCGGATAGCCCGGTGGGGCTGCCTTACTATGACTTCCACAATCATTTAACAGTTGCCTGTTTGTTAAAAATTTAACAAACAGCGCGGCCCCAAAGCAGCCCCATGCGCCCTCAGAAATCCCCTCGCTACTCCACGACGCTGATTATTTCTTCGCCGACGGCTTCCATGATCTCGTCGAGGACGGACTCGTCGCGAAACTGCCGCTTGCCGCCTTTCAGCCGCCGGATTTTTTCCTTGGGGTAGGTGTAGACGTCGGAGCTCAGTTTTTCGGAGGATTCCTTGGTGCGTTCTTCCTCGATAAGCCGGACTTTTATCGCGTTCATGAGGATATTCGATTCGATGACGCGGCCGCGGCCTTCGGGGGTGTCGATGACCTCGCCTTGGCTCGGCATGCCTTTGCGCATTTCCTGATAGACGTCGTTTTCGTATTTGAGGCAGCACATAAGCCGCCCGCAGCAGCCGGATATTTTGGCGGGGTTCAGCGAGAGGTTTTGGACTTTCGCCATCTTGATGGATACGGGCTCGAAATCCTGCAGCCAGCCGCTGCAGCAGAAGCCGCGCCCGCAGTTTCCGATGCCGCTGAGCATCTTCGCCTCATCGCGGACGCCGACCTGACGCATCTCTATGCGCCGGCGGTAATGCGACGCGAGGTCTTTGACGAGTTCGCGAAAATCGACGCGGTTTTCCGCCGTGAAGTAGAAGATCAACTTGCTTCCGTCGAAGGTATATTCCGCGTCGATAAGTTTCATGTCCAGATGGTGTTTTTCCACCATCTCGCGGCAGGTCGCAATGGCGTCGTCGCGTTTCGCGAGGTTTTCCTCGTTTTTCGCCTCGTCCTCGGGACTCGCCTTGCGCATTATTTTTTTCAGCGACTTCGCGAAATCCTTGTCGTTCAGCTCGAATATCGGCCCTTTCACGGTGCCGAAGCCGACCCCGCGGCCCGTTTCCACGATAACGTTATCGCCATTTCTCAGTTCCAGACCGTCCGTGTCGAAGTAAAACAACTTCCCCGCCGATTTAAAACTTACGTTAACTGCTTTTGCCATACAGCCCCTCCTGTCTGATTCTTACGCCCATATCTCTCAGGCAATACTTTATATTCATGCCGCGCTCAATGTCCCTGCGCGTTTCTTCGATCAGCCCGATGGCGGCCCGAAACGTTTTGTCGGTCTGCATCGTCAGTTGGGCGGCGATCTCCCGGTTGCCGGCATCGGCGATAAGCCCGCTATCCCTGACCCCGACGACCATGTCGCGCAGGAAGGTTTCCATGTTATGCAGGAAACCCGCCGCGTCCCGCCTGCTGCCCGCGTATTTGTCGCAGATGGCGAACATATCCGCAAGCGGTTTTACGTGCTGCAGGGCGGCGGAGAGCGCCGTCTTCGCGTCTGACAGCGATTCGCCGCTGCCGCCGTGATCCGCGCCGGCCGCGTCGAGCCGCAGGATGATACAGCGCGACCGTATCGTCTGCAGCAGCCGCTCCGGATTATCCGATTGTAATAACAACACCGTGCCGGGCGCGGGTTCCTCAAGCGTCTTGAGCAGCTTGTTTTGGCTCTGCGGCGTCATGACGTCCGCGTTTTCTATTATAGCGACCATGCGGTCCGCGGAAAACGGCTTGCTGCGCAGAGAGGCGCTGAGCTCGGTGACCTGCTCCGTTTTGATGCTGTCGCCGTCCGGCGCCAGGACTATCAGGTCGGGGCAATTCCCCTCCGCGATCCGCTCCGAAACGCGCCCTTCCGCGCCGCCGAGAAGCAGCGCCGCGGCATCCAGCGCGAAAGCCGCGCGCCGCGCGCCCGTTCCGCCCGTCACGATAAACGCATGCGTGAGCGCTCCGGAACGCATATTCCGTTCCAATAGTGAAAGCAGCGCCCTATCGTCCACGCGCCCTCCCCTTACTTTCGAGCAGGGCCATAACGCGTTCCGTTATCCGCGCGTGAATCGCGCCGATAGGCTCCGACGCGTCGATAACCGTGATCCGCTCCGGATATTCCTCCGCGAGCCGCCGGTACGCCTCCGCTACCGCCCGCTGCATCGCGAGGCCCTCCGCTTCGATGCGGTCTTCGCTGCCCGTCTTGATGCGCGTGAAAACCGAATCCGCCGCCGCGCACAGCAGGAAGGTCATATCGGGCATGCATTCCCGGACCGCGTAACCGTTCACTTCCCCGACGATCCCGCCGAGCTCCCGCGCGCCGCCCTGATAGGCGATGCTCGAGTCCACGAAACGGTCGCTGATAACGATGCGCCCCGCTTCGAGATTCGGCCGGATCACCTCATCGACGTGCTGCGCCCGCGAAGCGGCGTAGAGCATCATTTCCGTTACCGCGGACATTTCCCGGTGGGCGGGATCCAGTATAATGGCGCGAATAAGCTCGCCGATCCCGGTGCCGCCGGGTTCGCGCGTCACGACCGGATCAAAACCGCCGGCGGTCAGCGCGTCCGCAAGCAGCGTTATCTGCGTCGACTTGCCGGAACCGTCGGTACCTTCAAATGTGATAAATATGCCGGAACTCATCTCGCCTTTTTCCTTCCCCGGCTGCCCCGCTTTTTATTCGCAACGGCGTTATCGAGAAGCCGCAGAGTAAAGGTGATGCCGAGATACAGTATCGGCATGCACAGCACTATGACAAATAGTATCTTTAATATTTCCATCTTATATATTATACAATGAAACACCCGGCCGTGTGCTAGGGGATGGGGGAATTACAGACGACCGGGCTCCATTTAGGTATATACTATTTTAAACATCTCCGGATATCCGGCCTGCCGCTTCGCGCGGGCGCCGAACCCGAGATTGGAATATGGCGAAATTATTCGAACCATCTATATGATATTATATCATAAAAAATCGAATTAAAGATTAAAAATAATATTAATTTAATTAAAGTTTTATTTCAAGTTTTATTATGCAAAGGGCTCAATACCCCGCGGCTTGCGGCCCTGCCGTCTTTGCCATTGGTATTGAACCCATGAAAGTTGTCACGAAATTAAAATTACATACATCAAGCGTAAACGATTATGGCTTACATCCAACCTCATTTGCGACCGACGAATTCCATGATATGCAAAAAGGTTAATTTCGTTACACCTTTATTGCGGCAGCTTCCCCGCATAACAAATTCCCGCGGAATATGCCGGAGTATCCCGCGCTCTCTGCCGCGCGGCAGTTTATTTCAAACGTTCGGGATTCAGGCAATCGAGCTCCGGAATGACGAATATGCCGTCCTTTCGCACGAGAACGCCGTCGAAATAAATCTCGCCGCCGCCGTATTCGGGCCGCTGGATATTCACGAGATCCCAATGCACCGCGCTTTTGTTGCCGTTGAACGCGTCTTCGTAGGCGGCTCCCGGCGTCAGGTGGAAGCTCCCGCAGATCTTTTCGTCGAAAAGCGTATCCTTCATCGGGTCGAGTATGTAGGGATTGACGCCGATCGCGAACTCGCCGAAATATCGCGAGCCTTCGTCCGTGTCGAGAAGCCCGTTTATGCGCTCCGTATCGTTTGCCGTGGCTTTTACGATGCGTCCGTCACGTATCTCAAAGACGATGTTCTCGAACGTAAAACCCTGTTCCTCCGACGGCGTGTTGTAGCTGATAATGCCGTTCATGCTGTCCCGAACGGGCGCGGTGTAGACTTCGCCGTCCGGTATGTTCAGCTCGCCCGCGCACTTGATGGCGGGAATATCTTTGATGGAAAAGCTGAGATCCGTCCCCGGACCCTTGATATCGACGCGGTCCGTTTTGTCCATCAGGGTTTTCAGCGCGTCCATCGCGCCGTTCATCTTCCCGTAATCGAGATTGCAGACATCGAAATAGAAACTCTCGAACTTCTCTTGGCTCATACCGGCAAGCTGCGCCATCGACGCGTTCGGGTAACGCAGCACCACCCACTTCGTATGGTTGACGCGGTAATCGAGCACCGGGCGCAGGGTCTTGTTATACATATTGAGCTGACTGACGGGCACGTCGGCGAGCTCGGACGAGTTGTCGCCGGCGCGCACCGCGATATACGCCGCCATGCCCTTCATCTCGGCAAGGGCTAGCTCCTTCGCGAATTCGACCTGCTCCGCGCTCGCGCTGAGCATGATCTCGCGCGTAATGCGGCTGTCCCGGATTTCGGCATAGGGCTGGCCGCCGGCCGCGTAGACCTCTTTGATTATCTGACGGATAAGCGGGACCGCCGCGTCGCCCTCGTAGGATATAAGGACCTTCTCGCCCTCCCGTATCTTCGTCGAATATTGCACGATGTTTTTCGCAAGTTTTTCTACTCTGCTGTCCATAATATCTCCATTCTGTTCCGTAACTCTTTCTTTCTATTTTATAATATTGACGGATAAATTGACAGCTTCGCGATTATCGCATATAATTTGTACTGTTCCCGAAATGATTTTGCCGCGTGAACGAATCGGGTAACGCATACGGTTGCCGCTGCAGCGCGCGTTGCGCGGAGCGTCGCGGAGCGTGCCGCGAGCCGCCGGTAAGTTTCATTCGGAGCGCTGCCGAAGAAGCGCGGTGAAATGCGCGGCAGGGATTTTCAGAAACACTCATATGTGTCCCGTTGGTCAAGTGGTCAAGATATCGCCCTCTCACGGCGGGGTCAGGGGTTCGACTCCCCTACGGGATACCACTCAAAAAGCCTTGAAATTTCAACGATTTCAGGGCTTTTCCCATGTCTGGATTTTGGAAACGATTAGGCGAAAAAGAGGCTGTTTGGAGCTGGTTGGAGCAGTAAAAAGGGACACCCTACGGGACACCCGAAAATGCGTGTCAAGTGTTTCGCTTGACATGTTTTTTGTATGAGAAAATTTTGCGGAAGGTTTTCCCGCAGAAAACTGCGCGGTATCGATCCAAACGCTTCGCTCAAACCAAACGCGCAACAAGCTGCGGGATCTGATGAGCAAGGCCGACCGGTCCGAGGAGCTGGAGCTGCTGCTCGAGGGGATTCTGAAGGACGGCGACAGCTTGAAGCAGGTGTCCGGCCAGCTTGGCACGGCGAGCGAGGACTGAACGATGTCCCA
>JAISEX010000215.1 GCA_031263875.1 Eubacteriales Family XIII. Incertae Sedis bacterium
ACGAGGGCTGGAAGGAGCCGCGATGTGTGCAAGCCTGTCCGCTGCGCGCCTTGAGCGTCATCACATGTTCCGACGAGGAATATGACGCCATCGCCGAGGCGCAGAGCCTGCGGCCCCTCTATGAGAGCGCGGAGCGTCCGCGCGTGATGTATAAAAACCTGCACCGCTACTCGAGCTGTTTTATCGCGGGCGCGCTTGCGTTTACGGACGAGGCGGCGGGGATCGAGGCGGCCTGCGAGGGCGCGAAAGTGCGACTGTCGCTGAACGGCGTGGCGCTTGCGGAGCAGGAAGCGGATTGGTTCGGCGAATTTAAATTCGACCATATCCCGAAAAACACGGGCGTCTTCGATATCGAATGTGAGTTTGCGGATTACGCACCCGTCCATCTGACCGCGGAAATCAAAGAGGAGAGCGTCGTGCTCGCGCCATACCGCTTTGCGGCGCGGGCGAGCTGTGAGACGTAATGTGCGTTGCTCTTTTCAAACAGGCAGGGCGCATGGGGCTGCGCCCCACCGGGCTATCCGGGACTCCGCTTTCGCTCCGGCCGCTTCGCGGCTGCTGCGCACCCCTCCTATCCCTTGCGCGGCGGAGCGGGCAAGCTACAAGGCACATTCATCCTTACGCCGGCGAAAAAGTTTACCGCACGGGCGGCAAACGGAGCGAGATGACGGGAGGTACGTGAGCGTCCCCCGCATGCCGTCTCCCGCACTTGCTCCATCGCGGTTCGTACAGTAATATGGTAGTGAACAATTATTGCTCAGGGAATTAAAACCGATGATCATTACAAAAGCCGACACGGAAATCTATTATAACGCGTTTCGCCGCTGCCATTCCGAGCGGGCGCTGACGAGCCGTCCGGAAGCCTCGGTGCTGATCGGCGATTATTTCTTCAGCCTCTTTGCGAAATCGCTGCTGATGACGGACCGGCTTGATGAAGCCCCGCGGTATGCGGAGAGGCTTGAGGCCGAGATCGAGAGCCTGCTGGACGCCGACGTTATGAGGGCCGACGCAGGCCGCATCCTGTCCGCCGGCGGCAAGGGGCTGCGCACGAAACTCGCGCGTATCTGTTACGATATCGGGCGGGAGCGTTCGCCGGATCCGCGCGCGGACGGCGCGGAGGAACTGGAACCGCTGCTCGAAGTCCTCGATATCCTGCATAACACGTCGCTGATACACGACGACGCCGTCGACGGCGCGGAGCTGCGCCGCGGCGTGCCGACGATCAACAAAACCACGGGGATATTCGCGGCCGTGCAGACGGGCGATTGGCTGCTCGCCGAAATGGTGCGCCGGTTTTACCGCTGCCGGACGCCGGAGAACGAGGCGAAGGTAGACGAAATGTTCACCTTCGTGCCGCTCGTGATGTGCGAGGGGGAACTGATCCAGCAGCGGATACGCTTTCGCCTGTCCGCACAGACGAAGCAGCTCTATTACCAGCAGATACACCGCAAGACGGCGGCGCTGTTCGCGGCAAGCTGCCGGGCGGGGGCCGTTATAGCGGGCGGAACGAATCCGGCGGTCGTAAAACTGCTCGAGCGCTTTGGGCGGCTTTTCGGCATTGCGTTCCAGATACGGGACGACGTTCTCGATTTCTGCCCCGCGGACGTAACGGGGAAGCGGCATGCGCAGGATATCCGCAACGGGATATTTACCCTGCCGATCCTGATGGCGGAGGCGGATATGCCGGCGCATATCCGGGCGCTGCTCGAAAAGAGAGATAAATCCGAAGGCGATATCGGTGATATCGTCACGTGGGTAACGTCAAGCGGTTCGCTTGACAGAGCGAGGCGTGAGGCCGAGCGGCTGTTTTCGGAAGCGGCGGATATTCTGCGCAGTCTCGGTCAGAGCCGCGAGATAAAAAAGCTCAATGAATTATGTGAAAGTATCGTAAGTTAACGGAGAGGGAACAGGAGGAATCGATGAAAAAGTCATATCATATCGCGATGGTCGAGGACAAGCGCTTCGGCGTGGGGACGGTGCTGAAGGCCGGCGCGGTCGCCGCCGCGGTGTTTGCCGCCTATGTGCAGTTGACGAAGAAAGAGAATGCGGATACCGGCGCTGCGGAATCTCCAAACGCCGGAACGGGAGGCTCCGCGTTTTCCATCGATAAGGCTGCAAGGGAAGCCGGAGACTTCGCCGCGAAAGTGCTGAAAGCCGCGAAGAAACTTCCGGACGCGCTGAAATGATGCGCCCGGAGGATTTCGGCGATCTGACGGTCGGCGAACTGCTCGCGTCGTACGTGCCCGAAGCGCGCGCGAGTGACGTCAAAGCGCTGATAGAGGAAGAATTGTGCGTGCGCATCGTCGCCTCTGTGCTGCGGGCTGATCTCGCGGGCATTATCGAGCGGGAGGGCGGCGAGGTACTGCGGGCAAGCCTGCCCGGGCCGGTCGCGGCATTTCTCGGCGGCAGCGCCATGTCCGGCATCTCGTCGCGCATGGCGGAGGCGATCAAAGACCGGCTGCTCACGAACGGGCGGGAGATCATTATTCCGCTTATCGACGAGGAATTGACCGAACTCGAAAACGAGCCGGTCAAAAACATTCTCGAAAAATTATGGAATACCGACGCCTGAAACCCCTCGATGTTATCCGGTTCGCGGCTCCGCATACGTGGGCCGCGTCGGTGATGCCCGCGCTGTTCGGCGGCGCGCTTGCGCTTCGCGTTATGGGCGGGCAGGCAGCGTTCCCCGGTAACGAGGGCGGTTTTCCGGCTCCGAACGCGGGCACGTTTCTGACGTGGGCGCTCTGCCTTGCCGCCGCGGTGCTGATGCAATGCGCCGTCAATACGCTGAACGATTACCGTGATTTTATCGGCGGGACGGACACGAGGGAAAATTCCGACGACCCGGCGGACGCCGTTCTCGTCTATAATAATATCGCGCCACGGTCCGCGCGGACGCTCGGCCTCTGTTTTCTGCTCGCGGCGGGCTGTTTCGGCCTCTGCGCGCTGGCGCTGTCGGCATGGAATCACAGCAATCCGGAGATGCGCTTCGGCCACGCGGCCGCGCCGCTTCTGATCGGCGTGTGCGGCGCGGCGGTTATCGGCCTGTATTCGTTCGGGCCCAAGCCGCTGGCTTCTCTGCCGCTCGGTGAATTTTTCAGCGGGACGGTGATGGGACTCGGCATCGCCGCCGGCGTCTTTTCCGTCCTGACCCAAACGGTCAGCGGCGCCGTCTTCGTTCTGGCGGTTCCGTTTGCGTTCGGCATCGGCCTGATAATGATGACGAACAACATCTGCGATATCGAGCGCGACAGCGCGTCGGGGCGCCGGACGCTGCCCGTTCTGCTCGGGCGAAAACGGGCGCGCTCGGTTTACGGCGTGCTTGCGCTGCTGTGGTATCTGCCCATTTTCGGCCTGACCGGGATTTTTGCCGCGTCGTTTCAAGCGGGTGAGCGGTATTCCGTCTCCTTCAATGGCGCTCAATTTGTCATGATGCTAGAAATCGTATTTTTAATCGTGTGCCTCGTGACCGTTATTCGGCTCCTGCTTCTGCCGCTGACGCCCGAAACCCGCGCCCGCGGCATGAAATCCATTACGCGCGCAAATGTGATCCTCGGTTTTGCGTATACGTTTGATGTCGTCTCGGCGATGGGTTTGTATAGCGGCTGATAGGATCGGGTTCTGCGTAATGGTAATTATTACAGTGCGCATAAATCGAGATGCATAAATCGAGATGCATAAATCGAGATGCATAAATCGAGAATTTTATAACAAATTCAATTGATTGCGGAAATAATAAACTTCGTTATATTCAGTTTGAAATGGCGCGGTAAAATGGGCGGGATGTGATACTTACATGGCGGCAGGGGGACG
>JAISEX010000196.1 GCA_031263875.1 Eubacteriales Family XIII. Incertae Sedis bacterium
ATCGGCTCGGGCAGGGGGCGCTCGAAAAAGGACGCCGAGCAGGACGCGGCCCGGCACGCGTTGCGCGGGATGAAATTGCGCTAGGGGCAGTAGACAGGAAGATAGATGTATCTAAAGAAATTAGAAATACAGGGTTTTAAGAGTTTTGCCGATCCCGTAACGATCGACTTCAAGGACGGTATCACGTGTATCGTCGGCCCGAACGGGAGCGGTAAGAGCAATATATCCGACGCGATGCGGTGGGTTCTCGGCGAACAGAGCGCCAAGACGCTGCGCGGCGGCAAGATGGAGGAAATCATATTCGCGGGCACGGAAAACCGTCGGCCGAAGGGCATGGCGGAGGTGACGCTCGTCCTCGATAATTCCGAGGGGATACTGCCGATCGATTACTCGGAAGTGGCCATTCGCCGCCGCCTCTTTAAAAGCGGTGAGAGCGAATATTATATCAACAACACCGCGTGCCGGCTGCGCGACATCCGCGAGCTGATCATGGACACGGGCATCGGCGTGGACGGCTATTCGTTTATCGGCCAGGGGCGCGTAGACAAGGTGGTCAGCGATAAGCCGGAGAGCCGCCGCGAGATATTCGAGGAAGCTGCGGGGATCATCAAGTATAAAAGCCAGAAGGCGGCGGCGCAGCGCAAGCTTGACGCGGCGAACCACAATCTGGACAGCACGACCATTATAATAGAAGACATCGAGTCGCGTATAGACGGGCTGAAGGAGGAGAGCGAAAAGGCGAAGGAACACCAGACGCTTTCCGCCCGCCACCGCGATCTTGAGATAAATATCACGCTGAAGAATATCGAAACGACGCGCGAGAAGAACCGCGAGCTGAAACTGCAATCGGAGGAAGCCGCGCAGACGCTCGACAAATTGCGCGCGGATAAGGCGGCGCTCGACGTCGAACTGACGGCCCTGCGTTCCGAGAGCGATGCGCTCGAAGCGGAACAGGCGGAACTGCGCGACCGGCGCGCGAATAATATCAACGAAACCCTGCGGATCCGCAGCAGCGCGATGCTGAACGAGGAAAAGCAGCGCGGCATCGAGAAGGACAAGCAGCGGCTTGAAGGCGAGATAACCGCGCTCGGCGCGCGTATTGCGGAGGAAGAAGCCTCCGTTGCCGAAAGCGTCGCGGCGAAACGCGCGAACGATGAAACCCTTGCGGCGCTTGAAAACGATCTGCGCGGCAAGCTGGAAACGGCCGCCCTGCGCTCGGCGGAACTGACCGCACTGACGTCCCGCATTGAGGAAAAGCGGACGGAAGTCTTCGATTTGACGCGCGAGCGTTCGCTGAAGGAGCAGGAGCTGTCCGGTAACGCCGATTTGATGGCGAGCTTCGATCATGCAAAGGAGCGGCTGACGGGCGAGCTGGAGGTGTCAAGGAACGAGCTTGACGAAACCGACCGGGAACTTGCGGAGGCTTCGGGGCGGCGCGCGGAATACCGGCAGGCCAACGCCGATACGGAAGCCCGCGAGCGGGCCGCGCGCGCAGCCTATGAGGATGTGTCGAAGAAGGTGGGCGAGCATACGCGCGCCCTCGAGGATATACGGCTGAAATCCGAGCAACTGACGGCGCGGAAAAAAACCATTGAGGAAATGGAGGCCAATTACGAGGGGTTCGCGTCCGGCGTCCGGGCGCTTATGAAGGAGGATTTGCCGGGCATACGCGGCGTGGTCACGGAACTCGTCGGCGTTCCGAAGGGATATGAAACGGCGATCGAAACGGCTCTCGGCGCGGCGACCCAAAACATCGTGTGCGCGGACCGGGAAAGCGCTAAACGGGCGATCACGTTTTTACGCGAAAATAGGGCGGGGCGTCTGACCTTCCTGCCGCAAAACGGTCTGCGCGTCAAGCGGCGGAAAACGTCTTCCGCGTTTGAAAGCGTGTCCGGCTTTGATTCCTACGCGATAGATAAGGTCACGTTCGACGCGGAATACGCGGACGTGTTCGAGTATCTGCTCGGGGGCGTGGTGATCGCCGCCGACCTCGACAGCGCCATCCGCCTGTCGAAGGATAATGATAACGGGTACCGCATCGTGACGATGGCGGGCGACGTTATCAATCCCGCGGGCGCGCTGACGGGCGGGGCCTACCGGAACAAGAGCGCGAATCTGCTCGAACGCAAGGCGGAGATAGTGCAGCTTGCGGAGGAAATCGACGCGCTCGAAAGAGGCAAAGAGGAAAAGAGCGGGGCGCTCGCAGCCTTACGGACGGAAAGCGAAACGCTGCTCGAGGAAGTTCGCGCGCTCGATACGCGCGGACGCGAACTCGCGCAGCAGCTTGCGAGCGCGGACGGAGAGATCAAATCGCTCGAATACCGGAAGACCGAAATCGAAGCGCGGATGGCGCGGCGCGAAAACGATATCAAGAACGCCGCGAGCGACAAGGCGAGAAACGCCGATATTAACGACGAACTGAAGAAGGATATCGAGCATATCGGCGAGCTTATCGCGAAGATCGAAACGGAAACCGCGGAAGAATTGAAACGCCAACTGACGGCGCGCGAGGCGAGCGAAGCGGCGAACGAGGACGTGACGGGGATCCGTATGCGGGTCGCGGCTGCGGAAACGGCGAAGGCGGGCAGCGACGCCGCGAGCGAGCAGGCCGAGCGCCGCATAGGTTCGCTGCGAAACGAGCGTGCCGTGAAGCAGGATGAATACGAGCAGATCGCCGCGCTCGAGCGAATGAGCATGTCGGAGGAAGATCTGGCGCACGTCGTGCTGGAGCTCGAGAAGAAGAAGGAAGAATTCGACCGTCAGATAGAAATCATCGACGCGTCGAGAAACGAGATCCGCGCGAAGATAGACGCCGATTCACTGACCCTGGCCACCCTGACAAACGATATCGATAACCGTACGGAATCGCGTACGTCGATGGAGGTCGAGCTGGGCCGGCAGGAAACGCGGCTGCAAAATTATAAGGACAAACTCTTTGACGAATTCGACCTGTCCTACGCCCACGCGATGGAATACAAGAAGGACGACTTCGTTATGTCGGCGGCGGTCAAGGAAAACCGTGAGATCAAATCGCGGCTGATGGAGATCGGCGAGGTCAATCCGGGTTCCATCCGCGAATACGAGGAAGTGAGCGAGCGGTACGGCTTCCTGACGGAGCAGCGCGACGATATTCTGAAAAGCATGTCCGATTATCAGCGCATCGTCACGGAGATGGATCGTGTCAGCAAGCAGCGGTTCAGCGCTACGTTCGACAAGGTCGCGGAGAATTTCGATACGACGTTTAAGCTGCTATTCGGCGGGGGCAAGGGCGAATTGAACCTCGAAGACCCGGACGATTCGCTCGAATGCGGCATCACGATCAGCGTCCGGCCGCCGGGCAAGGCGAATCTCGTCAGCATCGACAGCTACAGCGGCGGTGAAAAATCCATGATAGCGATAGCGTTGATGTTCGCGATACTGAAGGCGAAACCGACGCCGTTCTGCGTGCTCGACGAGATCGACGCGGCGCTCGATGAAACGAATATACAGCGGTTTTCCGAGTACGTTATGAGTTTTCACGAAACGCAGTTTACGCTCGTCACGCATCAGCGTTCGACGATGGAATACGCCGACGCGTTGTTCGGGGTCACGATGCAGGAGCAGGGCGTGACGACGGTGCTGTCGCTGATGCTCGGCGATCGCGAAACGGAGGCTTTTGCGCAGAAGCTGGCCGAGGGGCAGAAAGAGGAACGATGAGTTCGTAAGATGGCTCGTATGCGCTTAGGCGCCCCTCACAAATAAGCGCCGTTATAAAAGCACGTTGTTCGGTGCTCTGTAACTTTTGAAATTTCACCGATTACCGGGACGTTTTAAAGGTCATAGAACACGAGGATACTCAGGGAGCGGCTTACAACTGAAATGACAGAGGGTGCGGAGACGGCACGGAAGGTCGCGTATGTCCCGCGCAAGGGATAGCAGCGGAAATACCGCGGACTACGCTCG
>JAISEX010000214.1 GCA_031263875.1 Eubacteriales Family XIII. Incertae Sedis bacterium
AGAGCGTACCGCGGCTTATTGCGGAACTCCGTGACTGGGGACGCGAAAGCCAAGCGCATCCGCTGATAAAAAGTTCGGCAGTTCATTTTATGATCGAGCACATTCATCCGTTTCGTGACGGCAACGGGCGTATTGGCCGACTTTGGCAAACGCTTATACTCTCAAAGTGGAAGCCGATTTTTGCGTGGATGCCGATAGAAACGTTCGTACATTACAATCAAGCTCTCTATTACAGGGCGTTACAGGAAAGCCATGCCGGCGATGTTGATTGCGCGCCGTTTATTAGTTGTATGCTCGATATGATCGAAAATTCCATGTATAGGTTTATCGATATCGCGAGCGAGACGAAAGATGACCGCAATATGGTACGCGAAATAATACCAACTACTGGGAATGACCTGACAAATGACCCGATAAGCGCAGGTGACCCGATAAATGACCTCATAAATGACCCGATAAAAATGGTTTTGGCTTGCATCAAAGATGATCCGTTTATAACCTATGAGCAGTTGGCGAAAAAAATCAAGAAATCCCCTGCCACGGTAAAACGCTCTATTCAGCAACTAAAATCACAGGGAATAATCGTTCGTGTCGGCGCCAACAAAAACGGGCGTTGGGATGTGAGGTAATAAAGACGAACCCTACCTCACCGCGGCTCGCAGCGAGCGAACAAACTCGCGCACCGGCGTTTCGCTGTCCCCGCCATGCGCGGCGATAATGCGCACGATCGCGCTCCCCACGATAACGCCATCCGCAAGCGCCGCCATCTTCTCCGCCTGCTCCGGCGTCGAAATGCCGAAGCCGATGGCGCACGGAATATCGGAAACTTTCCGCACCGCCCCGATAACGCCGCCGATCTCCGCGCCGATATTTTCCCGCACGCCCGTAACGCCGAGGCTCGACACGCAGTAGAGAAAACCTTCCGAGCTGCGCGCGATATCCTCGGCCCGCGCGAGCGACGTCGGCGCGATAAGCGAAATCAGCTTAACATTTTCACTTTCACCGGCTGAGCGTTCGGCGAGAAACTCACTCCGTTCCTCCCACGGCAGATCGGGAATGATAACGCCGTCGACTCCGTTGGCAGCGCATGTTTCCGCAAACCTGCCGACGCCGTATTTATACACGGGATTGAAATACGTCATAAATACGATCGGCACATCCGTTACGCCGCGAAGCCTGCGGACAAGCGCAAACAAGCTGTCAAGCGTTGTACCTGACAGCAGCGCCCGCTCGCTCGCCTCCCGTATCACCGGTCCCTCGGCGATCGGATCGGAAAACGGCACGCCGATCTCGATCAGATCGACGCCTTCCTCCGCCATCGCCAACACCAACCGTTCCGTGGTTTCAATATCCGGGTCGCCGCCCGTCAAAAAACATATCAGGGCCTTATGCCCCCGCGCAAAAGCGCCGCTTATTTTGTCCATCGTTACCTCCCGTTACTCCGTTACCACGCGCCCGCGGTAGCGCGCTATCTGCGCCACGTCCTTGTCGCCCCGGCCCGAAAGCGTGATGACCATCGTTTCGTCCCGCCTCATATGCGGAGCGGTTTTCATCGCGTAGGCAATCGCGTGCGCGCTCTCGACCGCCGGTATAATGCCCTCGGTGCGCGAGAGATATTCAAACGCGTCCACGGCCTCGGCGTCGGTTACGGGCACGTATTCCGCCCGGCCCGAACGGTGCAGCCACGCGTGTTCCGGCCCGACGCCCGGATAGTCGAGCCCCGCGCTTATCGAATACACCGGCGCGATCTGCCCGTATTCATCCTGACAAAACAGCGACTTCATTCCGTGAAAAACGCCCTCCGAACCGACGGCTATCGTCGCCGCCGTCCGCGGCGTATCGGCGCCCTCGCCCGCGGCTTCGCAGCCCACAAGTTTCACCGTTTCGTCGCCGATAAAATCATAGAACGTCCCGATAGCATTGCTGCCGCCGCCCACGCACGCGACCACCATATCCGGCAGACGGCCCGTCAACTCCGCCATCTGCGCCTTGATCTCCCTGCCGATAACGGCCTGAAAATCCCTGACGATCATCGGGAACGGATGCGGTCCCATCACGGAACCGAGCGCGTAATGCGTGTCGTCCATGCGCCCCGACCACTCGCCCATCGCCGCGTTGACCGCGTCCTTCAGCGTGCGCGTCCCCGTTTTCACCGCGTTCACCTTCGCGCCGAGAAGCTCCATGCGGTACACGTTCAGCGACTGGCGCTCCGTATCTTCCTCGCCCATAAACACCTCGCATTCCATGCCCATCAGCGCCGCCGCCGTCGCCGCCGCCACCCCGTGCTGGCCCGCGCCCGTCTCCGCGATTATCCTCGTCTTGCCCATCTTCTTCGCGAGCAGCGTCTGCCCCAGCACATTGTTTATCTTGTGCGAGCCCGTATGATTCAGATCCTCGCGCTTCAGATAAATGCGCGCGCCGCCGAGATCCGCGCTCATCTTCTCCGCGAAATAGAGGCCGGACGGCCGCCCCGCGTAATCCTTCAGCAAGCCGTCGAGCTCCGCCTTAAACCCGTCGTCGTCCTTCCACCTGTTATACGCCTCCTCCAGATCGATCACCGCCGACATCAACGTTTCCGGTATAAACCGGCCGCCGAACCTTCCGTATCTTCCTTCCGACATAGTCTCCTCTTTTCTGCTTACGCGGCGCACAAACTGCCGCTCTCCACACTTTTCCCGTGGGCGCATGGGGCTTCGCCCCACCGGGCTCTGCGGGGCTCCGGCCGCTTCGCGGCTGCTGCGCACCCCTCCGATCCCTTGCGCGAAAACA
>JAISEX010000154.1 GCA_031263875.1 Eubacteriales Family XIII. Incertae Sedis bacterium
ACCCATGCGATTCATGAGAATGTAGGTTACGAGAACGCTTGTGGGAACGCGGGTAATGGAAACGCTTGAGAAATGCCTTACGGGAGTGCGGGTAATGCGGAACATGAAAGTGTAAAGCGCAGGAGCAGGCGAAGGGACATAATTGATAATAAGTTATTATATAACATGTGTGTTTTCGTGAACGATTCGCTTTGTGAGTTGCCGTGAAGTTAGAGAAAGAGATAAAAGGCATAAACGAAGTATTTCGGCTTCGCGGCGTGAGAGAATAAAAAGCGCAGAGAGCAATTCAAATGTTTTGCCTCGTGCGGGCGCTGCGGATAATAATTATTGACGAGAGGATTTGCTTCTGCGAGATAAGGCAAAAAATAAAGATGGCTGAAAAGATAAAACTCCAAATAGTGACACCCGAGCGGTTGTTTTACGAAGACTTTATAGAGCTTGTCATCGTGCGGACGCTGTCCGGCGACGAGGGCTTTATGGGGCGCCATTCGTGGGCGACCAAACTTCTCGACGTCGGCGAGATCTGGATACAGGAGGTCGGCAAGAAGGATTTCAAGGTGGCGGCGGCGGCGGGCGGATTTATCGACGTGAAGAATGAGATCACCATTTTCGTGGACTCCGCGGAATGGCCCGAGGAAATCGACGTGGCGCGCTCGCAGGTGCATAAGGAGGCCGCGGAGCAGTATCTGAAAACCCACACCGCGGCTGACGACGACGAAGCCTTCCTCCACAACCGCATTTCCCTCCAAAAAGCCATTACCCGCATGGGCGTGGCGAAGGGCGGCTCACGGCAGCGGAGGCATTAACGGGGGACGGCACGGAGAGAATGCTTGCGTTCGTTTTGGTTCTCGTTTCTTTTGGCGCGCGTGAGAAAGAGCGGTTCGCCGTAAAGAGGATGGGCGTGAGAGATGCGTTTCTCGCCGTATGACGGCGACGCGAAGCGGCGCCCAAGGGGAGTTTGAGGGGAAGGTACTTCCCCTCATTGGAGCCGCGAAGCGGCGGATCACCGTTCCGGGGGTGACAGGACGGAGGAGCCGAAGGCGACACAGTCCGCCGAGAGGGGGCAGCAGCCCCCTACGGAGAGCCGGAGCGTAGCGAAGGCGACGCGCAAGGGATAGTAGTGGAAATTCCGCAGGCCCGGAGCAAAACAACCACTGTATGCTAGATTGCTTCGTCGCTTCGCTCCTCGCGGGTGACGTAGTGGAAGCGGGCCAAGGAATTGCAGCGGATAGCCCGGTGGGGCTGTCCCCGTTATGATTCCCTACTCATGTTAAATTCCATTATTTCCATTACACAAAGCCCAATCGAACTATTCCTTTTCGGGACAGCCCCATGCGCCCAAAGAAACAGTCTTATCAAAGGAGAATTCCGAGACCGGCGCGACGATTTGCCGTCACACGTTCCCTACCGCTGATCCTCCGCATTTTGAGAATCTTGCGTATCCAGAGAATCCTGCACCTCCTGCGCGGCGCGTTCAAGGCGTTCGCGGCGCTCGGCGAGTTTCTCGCTGATGCGGCGCACAACGGCGTTTATCAGTCTTGTCAGCGAAGCGATAAGTATCAGCGCGGCGGCGATACTGCCGGCCGTCAGCAGGGCCTCACTTGCTTCACCGGCCGCCTGGATATAATTACCGCTCAGTATACTGTCCATCGTTTGATATATCATGGTGCCGGGGACAAACGGGATGATTCCGGGCAAAATGAACACCGTCGTTGCGTCCTTGCCCGCGCGCGAGGCGCATTCCGCGAAAATGGCCACGATACAGGTGCCGAGAAAACATGACGCCAGATCGCCAAGGCCGTATTGTATGCCGCTCGCCAGCGACAGCATTCCCGCGCCGCCGATCAGCGAAATCACCGGTATTTGCCGGAGGGGAGCGTTAAACAGGACGCAAAACCCTATCGTTGAAAGCGTTCCGAACAGCAGGAACAGGAATACGGAATATTCATATGACGGCGATTGGGTCAAAAGCCCGCCGGTGGACTGCCACAGCTTCAGCATCGAGCCGCCGCCGCCCGCGATGGCTACCGCGATAATCAGCGCCTCGGCAAACCGCGCGATGCCGGACAGCATGTCGCCCGAAAGCAGGTCGCGAGCCGCGGTCGTAATCGAAACGCCCGGCATAAATATCATCAGCGACGCGATGACCAGCGGCGTTACATTATGCGCTATGCCAATTGCGGATAAGAAGAACAGCAGCAGCGCGCACGCCGCCGAGCTGATAAATATCCGGATAAATGCCGGAAACCGCAGCTTCCCCACCGCCTCCGACAGAACGTACGCAACGCCCGAAACCCCGGCGCCGCAGAGCGTGTCCGTGCCGCCGCCGCCGTAGAGTTGCAGCGTAAATGCGCCGACGAGCATCGCGCCGAGCAAACGCAGCAGAAACGGGTAGCCTTTCTCGGCATTGATCGCCCGGAGCTGTTCAAAGCCGTCGGCAACGCTGAGATCCGTCGAGGTGAAGACCCGCGAAAACTGATTGATCTTCGATATTTTCGTGAGGTCGATCGTCGTGCGGGATATGCGCTTGATAAAGGTGTGCATATCCGCGTCATCCTCCGCCGTATCGAGCGACAGGGTGATGCCCGTCGTCATGGCGAAGCACTCGACGTAATCTATGCGGCAAGCCTTGCAGATGCGTATAATGGTGTCCTCCACGCGATATATCTCCGCGCCCGCCTTCAACATTATCTCGCCCGCAAACAGGGCGAGAACCAATACTCTTTTTTTATACGCGTTTTTCATTCTTCCATTATACCATTGCCCCGCGTCTGATGCGGCGCATCGTTAATGACATATTGTTCCATAATTAAAATCTTCCTCATGGCGCTTTGTAACCGTTAAAAATCGCATGTGGGCGCATGGGGCTGTCCTTAAATAAATGAGGCGACTCAATTGTTAGGAATTTTATAATTGAATAATTCCACACACGGTGAAACAGCCCCACCGGGCTCTGCGGGGCTGCGCGTCGCCTGTTTTACGCGGCTTCGTCAGAGGTACAGGAGCTTCGCCTGTTTTACGCGGCTTCAGCCGCAGTGTAAAACAGGACAGCGAAGCGAG
>JAISEX010000156.1 GCA_031263875.1 Eubacteriales Family XIII. Incertae Sedis bacterium
CTCGCTTCGCTGTCCTGTTTTACACTGCGGCTAAAGCCGCGTAAAACAGGCAAAGCTCCTGTACCTCTGCCAAGGGATAGGAGGGGTGCGCAGCAGCCACGGCGCGGACGCGGGCGCAAAGCGACGCCGAAAACCGAAAGCGCGAAACAACCTCACGCCCCAAGCACTTATTCTACGCGCCGGGGCCGGAGCGAAGCGGAGCCCCGGATAGCCCGGTGGGGCAGTTTCAAAATGATTTTCGATTCACGCCAGTTTTGTATTATTTTCTATATTTCAAAATCTAATTCACTCCCTTAAAACTGCCCCATGCGCCCCCAAAAGATACCTCAGTCCGGGGGATTCCGGATCACGCTCACGATGCTCGCTGCCCGGAATGACAAATGAATTTTAAAACAGCCCCATGCGCCCAAACCGTCAAGCAAAAAACTTGACGCCCAAACCATCGGTGCGGTATCCTGCCGCCGCCGCCATGCGCTCAACAGCGATTTTCAGGCATATGGGTTTTAAGCTGTCAAGCAAAAATCTTGACAAGCGCCCGGCCTGTCAAGATTTATCCTTTACTTATGAATTACGTGCGCGCCCGTCTTATCGTGTTTTCGATTTCCGGTTGAGCGAGATGAGGACGCCGACCACGCCCATAACGGAGAAGATGATGAACGAGGTGCGCATAACGCCCACGATCAGGCTGACCGGCGCTTCGTCGATAATAGTGGCGCCGAGGCTCGCGTTCGTGATAACCGTGATGATGCACATCGAGAACGTCATGCCGAGGTTTCGCATCGTCGCGATAAGCGAGCTGACGATGGCGCGGTCCTGCGGCGGCGAGAGGCTCATGATCGCGTTGGTGTTCGGCGATGAGAACAGCCCGAAGCCCACGCCGAGGCAGGCGAGATTCGCGATGATATGCCAGAGCGACGTGTGTTCGCTCACAAAGACGAAGCTGATAACCCCAGCCGCGCAGAGCGTCATGCCGCAGGACGCCAGCATAAACGGCGACTTCCGGTCGGAGAGGCGCCCCGCGATAATCGAAACGAAGGTCTGCACCACGGGCGTCACCACCAGCACGATGCCGGCCATATCGGGCGCAAAGCCCATGGCAAGCTGCAGGTAGATGGCGAGCAGATAGTTCACGGCAAAAGTCGCGGCGTAATTCAAAAGCGCCGTGACATTCAACGAGATGAAGCGCCACTGCCCTTTGAACAGATCCATGCTGATAAGCGGGTCTTTCGCGTGGTTTTCGCGAATGACGAAGCCGACCAGCGCCGCGATACCGCCGCCCATCACCAGATACGGCCAGACCTTATTCGACACCACGTTGAAGCCGTAGGCAAGCGCGAGCGTGCCCACCATGTAGAGGACGACGCCGGCGGGATCCATTCTCGCAAGCAACTTGCCCTCGCGTTTCGGCCCCTCTTTTTCCGGTAACTTCAGCAGCGTCACCACGGCGGTAATCGTCCCGAGTAAGCCCGCGAAAGCGAAGATCCACCGCCAGCCCAAATGGTGGGTTATCAGCCCGCCGAGCAGCGGTCCGATGGCCAGCCCCGCGTAAACCGCGCCGACGGACATACCGAGCGCCCTTCCGCGCCGTTCGGCGGGGACGGCGTCGACGAGGATCGCCTGGCTCGTCGCGAACATCGAAGCGGCGCCGGCCGCCTGAAGCACGCGGAACACGATCACCATGCCGAGCGATGTGGAAAAGCTCGCGGCGACGTTCAGGATGCCAAAGAGGAACAGCCCCGCAATCAGGATGACGCGCTTACTCGTCAGGTCCGCAAGCCTGCCGAGCGGGAGCATCAGCACGAGTACGCCCATCGTAAACGCGTTGACGACCCACCCCAACGAAGCCGCCGAACTGTTGAATTCGGCGCCGATAACCGGGATGGCGACGTTGAGGATGCTCCCCGCTATCGCCGGGAGAAATGAGGTGAGCACAACGACAAATACGACGGTCCTTGTGCGTGCGGATTCAGTTTTGTTATTAGTATTTCTTTTCATGTTATAAATAATATCATATTTTCGAGGCTTTGTGTACGAGGTATTTTTTCCCGTGCACTCCATAGTATATCAGAATCGACGCCACGATGACCGCCGCTTCTATCATAAACGTGTGCGCGTAACCCACGCCGCGCACCACCCCGCCCCAGATAAACGGGCCGAGCCCCATTCCCGTGTCCGCGAAGCTATAGATCGTGGACATGGCGAGCCCGCTCCGCTCCGGCGGCGAAACTTTGACCGCGATCGCCTGGAACGCGGAGAAAAACGACCCGTAGCCGACGGCGCACAACAGCGCAACGACAAAGAACATCGCCGCGTGCCCGGAAACCGAGAGGACGAAAACGCCGGCCGCGAACAGCAGCATAGTCGGGAATATCAGCGGGTTATCCCCATGCCTGTCAAGTATTCTGCCTGACGCCGGTCGTATCAGCACGACGACCGCGGAATACGTCACGAAGTAGAACGGCGCGGCCCACGCCGCTCCCCGTTCCGCAGTGTAGAGCTGCATAAAGGCGGGCAGAGCGGAAAAGCAGATCGTCATGATTATCGTGACCGAGGAGATCGGAACCGCCTTTTTTTCGAAGGTATCGGACAGCCGTATTTTGATTCTCCGCGCGGCTGCGCTCCGCTGTTCGCGCACCCCGATCATCGGCAGCAGCAACATCGGCAGCACCGATATTACCGTGATAAAGACGAGCTGCACCGCGTTTCCGAAATGATCGACGAGGAATATCCCGACAAGCGGGCCGATGCCGCTCCCGATGGGATTCCCCATCGTATAATACCCGATCCCCTCGCCGAGCCTGCCCGGTGGTATAAAGTCGATCACCACGATGTTCAGCAGATTGCAGACGACGCCCCACGCCATGCCGTTCACCGTCCTGACCGCGAGAAAACCGGCGAGTCCCACCGGCGCGAAATACAGCAGCGAACCGGCCGCGCAGCATATCCCGCCGATCAGCAGCAGCGTCCGGCGCCCCGCTACGTCGAGCAAAATCCCGCTGACCATTCGCGCAAAGAGCGCCCCGATCACGAAAATGCTGACGCACAACCCCGCGATAGCCTCCGTCGCGTGGTACCTCGTGACCGCGTATTCCGCGACCGTCGCCATCAGCGTGAAAAACACCACCGCGTAGAAGCCGTTCGACACGAGCGTCAATATGAAATTTTTATTCCAGAGTTTCTCCACGTTTCGTACCCGGTCACCTCTCAAAGCTGTCGGTACTGCATTTTATTTGGGCGCATGCGGCACGCAGGAGCGATTTTGTCACCTTGCGGGACAATTCCATACGCGGGCATTTGCGAAAACGGCCGTTTATTTCGGGGTGCCGCACCGGGCTATCCGGGGCTCCGCGTCGCCTGTTTTACGCGGCTTCAGCCGCAATGTAAAACAGGACAGCGAAGCGAGCACCGCGAGCGGAGGAGTGAGCGCAGCGAACGTTGCTCCGGCCGCTTCGCGGCTGCTAGTGCCCTGTGGCCTCTAAAACTTGTCAGTAATCGCCGAGGATTTTTTCGTCAGACGAGGCGGAGGGTTCCGTTGATACTTCCCGTATCAACGGGTTCCGACAACGCGCCGTTGGCGCTCCTCCGCTCCCTTTGGTCGCTTCGCTGTCCGTTTTGCCTGCCGAAGCAGAGCTTCGGGG
>JAISEX010000169.1 GCA_031263875.1 Eubacteriales Family XIII. Incertae Sedis bacterium
GACGAGGGCGGCCGCACCGTGGACGAAACGGTGAAAATACTCGCCGCGCTGGGACTGCGGCAGGCAGATACCGGGGAACTGAAAGCCTATATCGAGAAGCGCAAGGCGCTCCTATGATGACCGTCGCCCTTGTCGGCGGACGGCTGCAGGGCATCGAGGCGGCGTTTCTCGCGGGAGAAGCCGGGTATCATCGTATCCTGATCGATAAAACGGCGGCGACGCCCGCATCCGGTCTCTGCGAGGAAATCCATGTGCTCGACGTCGCCGAATGCCTGACAAACGCCGCTGCTGCGCGCGCGGTAAAGGCGGTAATGGCGCGCGCCGATATCGTGATCCCGACGCTTGAAAATACCGAAGCCCTTGCCGCGCTTGAAAAACTCAGCGCGGAATGCGGCGTTCCCCTCGCCTTTGATTTCGACGCTTACCGCATAACCTCGTCAAAACTGCGGTCCGACCGGTTGATACGCGAACTCGGCGTACCCGCGCCGGTCTACGACCCGGCCGCCGGGCCCTGCGTCGTGAAACCGTCGGAAGGCAGCGGCAGCGAGGGCGTGCGCGTCTTTGAAACGCCCGCGGAGGCCGCCGGATATCTCGGCGCGTTTCCGGCGGCGGAGCGCGAAAACATGATCGTGCAGGAATATCTCGAAGGCCCGTCGTATTCGGTGGAGGTTATCGGCTGTCCCGGCCGGTACCGCACCTACGCGATAACGGAGATCCACGTCGATGAATCGCATGATTGCAACCGCGTGACCACGCCGTGCGATGTGCCCGCTCGGGCGGAAGCGGCGTTTCGCGCCGATGCCGTCAGGCTTGCGGAAGCGCTGCGGCTGCGCGGCATTATGGACGTCGAGGCGATTTTATCCGGCGGACGCATGAAGGTGCTCGAAATAGACGCGCGGCTGCCGAGTCAAACGCCGGCGGCGATCTTTGCTTCGACGGGGATCAATATGCTTTCGGAGCTGGTAACGCTGTTTACCGGTACCGGTGAGAGATGGTTGGGAAATAATGGAATTAATGCCGCAGAGCAAGAAAATTCGCAGCCATTGCCGGCGAAAAACCCGGCGCAGTTTGCCGCGTATGAGAATATCGCCGTATCAAAAGGCGGCGCGGTCTCGCTCGGAGAACATATAATGAGCGGGGAGAAACCCCTGCGGCTCTATCGGGATTTTTGCCACGCTGATTTTGCGCTGACGGCCTGCCGCCCCGGAGTTTCGGAATACGGCGGTATATTTATCAACCGCGCGGACACGCCGGAATTACTCGAAACAAAACGCGCCTTGATGTATAACGAATTGGCGGCGCAGTCATGAATTTTACGATAACGCAAAATGAGTGATTGACGGATTTCGGAGTTCCTGCCAAATGGCTTTGCGGGGGCGTTGCGGGGATCTCCCCGCAGAGGGGGTAACGGAAGACCGCCGCAGGCGGGCTGGAGTTCAGGGGGACACTTCCCCCACCATCACAGACGACGGACGACACATGCGGAAAATAATTCCATTCGACAAAAACTAATAGTAACGCATATAAAACGAGGCTGTGTAAAAACCCGTCTTTCGGTATTTTTACACAGCCTGCCATCTCTGGTGTTCTTCTTACACGGCCTTCTTTGCCGCAAATGCCTTCTTCTCGCGAAGCTCGCCGGCCGCATCTTCCACGATCGCGTGGATGGCTTTCGCCACGGGTTCCGGCAGCGGTTCGGGTTTGTGGTTTTCGAGCCGGCGGATCACTTCGTCATGGGCGCGGTCGGTCACGCTGCGCGCGCCGTTATCGACCCAATGATCGTACATATCGCGGTCGAATAAGGTGGACGTCGAGGTTTCCTGCCGCAGGTATTTGAGCGTGTGGCGCTGATTCAGGAACGTGCCGGCGGGTCCTACCGCCTCGATCACGTCCACTGCGAGCCTTTCGTCGTCAAACCTGATGCCGTCCATGATCCTGCGCGTCATTTTTATGATTTCGGCGTCGATCACGAGCTGTTCGTAGCTCATTACCATTCCAAGTTCGGTCATGCCCATCCCGTAGATAACGCTGGACCCTGCCAGCGCGGGGAGCAGAGCGCTCATGGTTTTCTCATGGCCTATCTGCGCGTCGATAAGTTTGCTGTCGCCCTATGTGCCGCCGACATAGGTCGGTATGCCGTAATATTTGCCGATGCAGGCGACCGCCGCGCCGATCATCGCGTGTTCCGGCGCGCCGACGGGCGTCGTCATGCGCTTCATGTCCATAATGGTCGTGGAGCTTCCGTAGAATACGGGGGCGCCTTTTTCGGCCAACTGCGAGAGGACGACCCCCGCGAGTATCTCGCAGTTCGTCGTGAGCAGCGTGCCCGCGAGCGTCACGGGCGTCGTGCCGCCGCAGAGCCCCATCGAGAGGATGTTACACGGCAGGCCGTGGCGCGCGGCCTCGATAATCTGCTCGCCGCCGTCTTTCGTGATCTCAAGCGGGCTTGTGGGGCAGCAGCCGCCCGAAATAAGCGGACGCTCCTTCAGCTTGTCGTAACCGCCCGCGACTTCCGCCGCCATCTTGAAGACGAGCCGCGTCTTTTCCTTGCCGTCCGCGTCGTGGGCGAAATGCTTCGTCGTGTTGTTGAAAAGCGCTTCCGCCTCGTAGAGCTCCTTGATTTCCTCGGGCGCGTCCGTGGCTACCACGGGGAGCGTGATCCGGTCGACGGCGTCGATGCCGTCGAGGAAGCCGACGATGCTCCTGAGGTCGGCGAGGGTCGTGGGGTGCTTTTCGCGCGTATACGGATCCTCGATCTCGACACCCGCGCTGAAATTCGTAAAGATGACGTTTCGCCCGCCGGCCACCACCGTCTTGTCCGGATCGCGGCCGTACATGGCGAAGGTGTCGGGCGCGGATTCGATGGCGTCGTTGACGACGTTCGCGGGGAATTTCACCATATTCTTTTCCTCGTCGATTTCGCAGCCGGCCGCCCGGTACAGGTCGTGCGCCTCTTCACCGGCAACGCGGACGCCAAAATCCCCCATTATTTTCAACGTCGCGTCGTGCATAGCGATGACGTCCTGCCTCGTGATATTTTCATACCCAAAGGTCAGGTCGTCGATATTCTCTCTGATCATGAAAACCTCCTTTCTATTTCTGTAATTATGGGTATTATACCATGAGCGGATAATAAAGCGGCTGCGCGATACACACGTGGATCTTCATACATTTTATATGAAAATATAATGGCATATTGGACGAACGGTATGATTTCATCACCGCTAAAACGCTTTGTTGGCATCATTCCCGCACGCTTTTTTACCGGCTTGTTCCGGCAGTTGCCGCCCGGTCATACATCGTAAATTGTGCGTTATATTGTGCGTTATGATGATATAATATAAAAACATTATGAATTTTGCGATATCGGCAGTTTTGAACAGAGGAGCATGGTATGACGACGGCGCGCATTGACAGGATAAAAGAACGCTTTATGAACACGGAGCGGTGCATTACGGCCGAGCGGCTCGTGCTCGCGACCGAGGCGTACCGGAAGTATGCCGGTGACGCCGTGCCGGTGTTCCGGGCTCGCGTTTTCGCGCATATCGTCGATACTATCGGCGTAAAGATCAACGACGATGAGCTGATCGTCGGCATGACGAGCGGGACGTACCGCGCGGGCGACCTTTTCCCGGAGTACGCTTCGACGGCGGGCATACTCGCCGATCTCGATTCGTTTCCCCGGCGGCCCTATGACCCGTTCGCGATGACGGCTGACGACCGCGAGATCATACGCGACCATCTTACGGGTTACTGGCAGGGCAAGTCGCTGGAAGACCTGCTCGATACGGTGCTGCCGCCGTATATCCGTGAAGCCGTGGCGGACGATATGATTTCCATCGGGACGAGAAAATGTACGCCGGGCGCGACGGTGCCGGATTATAAAAAGCTCTGCGCGGTCGGTCTGCGCGGGCTTATCGATGAATGCGAGCAGAGAATGCAGGATCTGACGCTGGACGAGCCGCGTGCGGGTGAGAAAACCGCGTCAAACGCGGAAGCGAAGGAGCTGCAGGAACGCGTCGATTTTCTGCGCGGCTGCGTTATAACGGGCGAGGCGCTGATACGCTTTGCGAAACGCTACGGCGCGTTGGCGCGCGTTATGGCGTCCGAAGAAAAGGACGAGAAGCGGCGAGCGGAACTTGAGCGCATAGCAACAGCCTGCGAATGGGTGCCGGAACATCCGCCGCGTTCGTTTGCGGAAGCGCTGCAACTCGCGTGGTTTGTGCATATCGGACTTCATATCGAGGCGCGCACGACGGAATGTCATTTTGGGCGCTTTGACCAGATATTCGGCCCCTTTCTTGAGGCGGATATCGCTGCAGGAACTTTGACGGAAGCGGACGCGCTCGAACTGCTCGAAGCCTTTTATCTGAAGACGGGCGAAGTGATCGAGGTGCGGGACAAGTGGTCGTCGGAATCGTTCGCGGGTTATCCGATGTGGACCATCATCATGCTTGGCGGCGTCACGCGTGAGGGCAAGGACGGGACGAATAAGCTCTCCTATCTCGCCCTTGACGCGGCACGCGAACTCGCGATGGCGGAACCGGTGCTAGCTCTGCGCACGCATAGGGGCACGCCGGAAAAACTCTGGCGGAAAGCCGCGGAAATGATTCAGCTTGGGCTTGCGAATCCGGGATTCTTCAACGACGACGTCGCCATTCCCATCGTCCTTTCAAAGGGAGCGGAGATAGAAGACGCGCTCGACTGGGTTATCGTCGGCTGCACGCAACCCTCGCCGGGCGGCGGCAGCGAGGGAACGCCCGACGCGGGCTATGTCAGCGCGGCGAAGGCGCTCGAACTGGCGCTGAACAACGGCGTGGATCCGGTAACGGGGAAGAGATCCGGCGTCGAAACGGGCGACGCGCGCGGTTTCACAAAACGCGAGGAACTCACCAGCGCGTGCATTACGCAGATGCTCCACCAATACGAGATGATCCGCGATGGGTTTAAAATTACGCAGTCCCACCATATGACACGGCTGCCCGTTATGCTCGCGTCGATGACGACGGGCGGCTGTATCGAAAACGGCAAGTCGCTGCAGGACGGCGGCAGCACGTACAAATCCGCGGGGCTGTTTATTACGGGCCCGGCAAATCTGGTCGATTCGATCGTCGCGATAGACCGCGTCGTCTTCCGCGATAAAACCGTGACGATGGATGAGCTTCTCGACGCGCTCGCGAAGAATTTCGAGGGCGAGGAACGGCTCCGGCAACTGCTGCTCTCCCAGCCGAAATTCGGCAATGACGACCCCGAAGTCAACGAACTCGCGTCTTCCATAATGAAACGCATCGCCGGTACGGTGCAGACCTGGCGCGACGCGCGGGGCGGGCGTTTCGATTTCACGATGATGTCGCAGAGCGTCAACGTGCCGCAGGGCAAGGCGGTCGGCGCCACGCCGGATGGACGGCTTGCGGGTGAGCCCGTCAGCGACAACAGTTCGCCGATGATGGGGCGCGATATTGCCGGCCCCACGGCCACCGTGCGCTCCGTCGCCGCCTGGAAGCAGCTTCATTTTCACGACGGCGCGCTGTTCAATCTCCGCTTCGATCCGCGAAGCGTGCAGGGCGATAAGGGCCTCGGCATTATTACGGGCGTTATCAAGACGTATTTCAGCGAAGGCGGCCAGCACATACAGATCAACGTGGTGGACAATACGACGCTGCGGGCGGCGCAGGAACGGCCGGAAGATTACCGCAGTCTGGTGGTGCGCGTCGCGGGTTATATGGCGTACTTTACGGAACTCGACCGGGACGTGCAGGAGAGCATTATCGCGCGGACCGCGCACAGCGCGTAAGCAAAGGAAAGGCGGTGAACCGTGGCTACCCCAAGGATTTTATCGATTAAAAAGAGATTTTTGGACACCGTTCCGAGCATTACGGCCGAACGGCTCTTGCTCGCGACGGAGGCGCACCGGAAATTTGCGGGCGAGCCCGCACCCGTCTTCCGCGCGAAGGTGGCGGCCTACGTGATGGATCATATGACGCAGCTTATCGGAGAGGACGAGCTGATCGTGGGGATGCCGACCAATGCGTTCCGCGGGGCGAATTTAGTCCCCGAATATACGTCGACAAAGTGGCTGCTGCCCGAACTCGACCGGTTTCCCGTGCGCGATCGCGACCGTTATCACATTACGCCCGAAAACAGGAAGTTGATACAGGATTGCCTTGAAAACGAATGGGCGGGCAGGGCGGTGGAGGATGTGGCCGATGAGATACTTCCCGCCGCAACGCGAAGCGCCGTGAGCAACGACGTGATCACGCTGGGGCTGCGGACGGGCTGTTCCGGCGAAACCGTGCCCGATTACGGCATATTGATGGGCAAAGGGCTGTCGGGCCTTATCGCGGAATGCCGCGCCTTGAATGATGACGAGCCGAGGGATTCCAAGGCGAGCCAGGAGAGGATCGATTTCCGTGAGGCGTGTATAATTTCATGCGAAGCGCTGATCCGTTTCGCGAACCGCTATGCCGATACCGCGCGTGCCGCCGCGCAATCCGAACAGGACGAAACGCGCCGGGCGGAACTGCTCGAAATCGCGAACGTCTGCTCCCGCGTCCCCGAACAGACCCCGGCGGGCTTCCATGAGGCGCTGCAATTCGTCTGGTTTATCCATCTCGCGTTCCATATTGAAGCGCCGGCCACGGCCTGCAGCTTCGGCCGGTTCGATCAGGCGCTCGGCCCGTATCTGCGGACGGATCTCGCCGCGGGCACGCTGACCCGCGATTCCGCGCTTGAGTTACTGCAGTGTTTCTTTATAAAGACCGGCGAGCCGCTGGAAGTCCGCGATTCGTGGTATTCCGAGTCGTTTGCGGGCTATCCGATGTGGGCCCTCGTGATGGTGGGCGGTCAGGACGGCGAGGGGCGCGACGCCTCGAACGAGCTGACGTATCTCTGCCTGGACGCCTCGTCCGAACTGCGTATGAGCGAGCCGGTCCTCGCGGTGCGCATACACAAGGGTACGCCGGAGGAACTGTTCCGCAAGGGCGTCGAAATGGTCCGCGAGGGACAGGCCAACCCCGGCTTCTTTAACGACGACGTCGCGCTGGATATCGTGATGAAACGGAAGGGCGGCAGCGAGGCGGAGGCGCGTAATTGGGTTATTGTCGGCTGTACGCAACCCCAACCCGGCGGCGGCGCGGCGGACGGTTCGCCCGACGCGGGCTATGTCAACACGGCGAAGATGCTTGAGCTTGCGCTGCACAACGGCGTAGATCCGCGGACGGGAGAGCAAATCGGCCCCCGGACCGGCGATCCCACCGCTTTCACTTCGATGGATGAGGTGCGCGAAGCGGCGGAAAAGCAGATCATGTATTTCTATGAGATGATACGCGCGGGTTATAACCGCATGCAGATATGCCATATGACGCGTCTGCCCGTGATCCTCGCGTCCGCGGTGATCGGCGGCTGTATCGAGAGCGGAAAATCCGTGCAGGAAGGCGGCGCGCGCTACCAGACCGCGGGCATGTTTATTACGGGTCCCGCAAATCTCGTGGACTCGCTGCTGGCTATCGAGGACATAGTTTTCAGGGATAAAACCGTTACGATGGCGGAATTGATAGAAGCGCTCGACCGGAATTTTGAAGGCGACGAGCGGTTGCGCCAATTGCTTCTTACGAAACCGCCCAAATTCGGCAACGACGATCCGCGCGCGGACGGGCTCGCGAAGGATATCCTGAGCCGCATCTCAAACGAAGTGCAGAGCTGGCGCGACGCCCGCGGCGGTCTTTACAGCTTTACGATGATGTCGCAGACCGTCAATGTTTCGCACGGCAAGGTCGTCGGCGCAACGCCGGACGGAAGACGCGCCGGCGAGCCGCTGAACGATAATTCCTCGCCGATGATGGGACGCGACACCGCGGGCCCGACGGCCACCGTTCGCTCGGTCGCCTCATGGGGCCAGCGAAACTTCGGCGACGGAGCCCTCTTTAATCTCCGCTTCGACCCGCGCGGCGTCAGGGGCGAAAAGGGCAGCGCGATTATAGAAGGCGTTATCAAGACCTATTTCGAGTACGGCGGCCAGCACATCCAGATAAACGTGGTCGACGATGCGACGCTCAGAGCCGCGCAAAGGAAGCCGGAGGATTACCGCGACCTCGTGGTGCGCGTCGCCGGTTACATGGCCTACTTTACCGAGCTGGATAAAGAGGTCCAGGACGCCATTATCTACCGGACGCCCCATCTCGCCTCATGACACGGGCGCTGGTCGGCAATATACAGAGATATTCCCCCGAGGACGGGCCCGGCATACGGACGACGGTCTTCCTCAAGGGCTGTCCGCTCGCGTGCCGCTGGTGCCATAATCCCGAACTCATTTCGCCCAGGCAGGAGGTGATATTCAGCCCCGGCAAATGCATTTCGTGCGGTTACTGCGCGCAGGCGTGTCCCGAAAACGCGATAACGATGGATCCCGGCCCCGTTATCGCCCGCGAAAAATGTACGGTCTGCCTGCAGTGCGCGGAGGTCTGCTATGCCAAAGCGCTGACGCCCGTAGCGGCAATGATGAGCGCGCGGGAAGTCGCCGGTACGGTAATCCGCGACAAGAGTTTTTACGAGAATACGGGCGGCGGCCTCACGATAAGCGGCGGCGAAGTCCTGACGCACGCGGATTTTGCCGAGGAACTGATCGGCCTGTGTTACGAAGAACATATCACTTCGTGCCTCGACACATCGGGGTACGGGCCGGGCGCCGTTCTCGACCGCCTCGCCGCTCTTCCGGGCGTGACGGATATCCTCTACGATATAAAGGCGCTCGACGACGACGTGCATAGGGAATACACCGGCGTCAGCAACCGGCTTATCCTTGAAAATCTCGACATGTTGACAAAGAAACACGGCGGCCGCGTCAAGATCCACGTGCGGCTTCCGCTGATAAAGGGCGTCAACGACGATCCCGCTTTGCTGGAGCGGACGGCGCAGGCGCTCGCGGCGTTATCGCCCGCTGACGCGACGCTTATTCCCTACCATAATCTCGGCGTGGGCAAGGCGCGCAACATCGGCGCAGCGATGCCGTCGTTCGAGCCGCCTTCCGGCGAAGCGCTGCAACGCATCCAAAATTTATTCCGGCAAAGCGGCGTTGCGTGCTTTATACTCTGAATATTTTAATTTTTTCAATAGTTTAATTGCATTACCGGCCGGCAAACAGTATAATGTATGCTAAGACTGGCGAAAAACCGGGCAAAAACGCTGCAAACCGTTGGAATTACCCGGCGCGAAGCATCGGATCGATAGGCCCGCGGCGGAAAAAGACGGCTAAAATGAACGGATAGGAATGCGATCTAAGCCGTGATCCTCACACATTTTGTAGGAAGCCCCAAAGATATATTGGACAATTGGCAGGATTTCCAGCGCCACCAAAATACCTTAAAATATATATGGTTGTTGTTATTGTGGATTTATTTGTGGCACTTATGTTTATTATACGAGGAGGATGAGATATGTCAAACGAACAAGTTCCGGAAAAACGGACAACCGTTTCTCGGAGCATCAAATCTCGCCAGCTATCAATGATTGCGATTGGCGGTTCCATCGGAACCGGGATATTCTTTGCCAGCGGCAACAACATCGCGTCGATCGGGCCCGGCGGATCATTAGTACTCTATATTGTTATCGGGGTCATTGTGTATTTCATGATGCAATGCCTCGGCGAAATGGCCACAAACCTGCCGATTTCCGGTTCGTTTTCGGCCTATGCGGGACGCGTTATCGATCCTGCTCTCGGTTTTGCGTTCGGATGGAATTACTGGATAGCCTGGGCCATCACGATCGCCGTTGAATTTACCGCGGGCGCGGCCATTATGACCTACTGGATACCGGAGTCGGTCTTCCCCGGCTGGGCGTGGTCGGTCATTTTCTTTGTGTTCCTTTTGGGGCTCAACCTCTTCTCGGTAAAAGGTTTTGCCGAGGCGGAATACTGGTTTGCCTCGATCAAGGTCGTCGTTATTATTCTGGTTATTATCGTCGGTTTTCTCGTTGTCTTCAACGTATTCGGGAACTCGCCCGGAGTCGAGAACTGGACGCAGACAGGCAGCGACGGCACACCGCTCAAAGGGCCGTTCTTCGGCGGCTTCGGCGGGGCTCTGACGGCCTTCCTTGTCGTCGGTTATTCGTTCCAGGGAACGGAATTGGTCGGTATCGCGGCGGCGGAAACGGACAATCCCGCAAAGAGCATACCGAAGGCGGTCAGAAGCGTCTTCTGGCGTCTGTTGATCTTCTACATCGGCTCGATCGTCGTCGTGGCCTTCCTTATCCCGTCGAGCAATGAAAACCTGCTCTCGTACGGCGTTGAGGAAGTCGCCAAGTCGCCATTTACCTTGCTTATGAAGATCTATGAAATACCGTATGCGGATCACGTCATGAACGCGGTCGTCCTGACGTCGGTGCTCTCCTGCGGCAATAGCTGCATGTATTCCGCGTCGCGCATGCTGTACGCTCTCGCAAAGGAAAAACAGGCGCCGAAGGTATTCACGTATACCTCCAAGACCGGCGTACCCTTGCCGGCGCTTCTCGCGAGCGCGGCTATGGGCGCTTTCAGCTTCCTCTGCACGCTGATCGGCCTGAACAAGCTGTATCTTATGCTGCTCAACGCATCGGCTGTTATGGGCTTTATCGTGTGGCTCGGCATCGCCGTCAGCCAGTACCGTTTCCGCAAAGCGTGGATCGTACAGGGACGCAAGGTCGAGGACATGAAGTTCAGATCAAAATTCTATCCGGTCGCGCCCATCGTGGCGACCGTCGCGTTTATTATCATTATCTTTGGAGCAAACTACTGGACATTCTACCCGGAATTCCTGCCGTTTGACTTTGTCACCAGCTATCTCTTTATCCCCATTTTCGCCGGCCTCTACTTCGGCTTCAAGTTCTACAAGAA
>JAISEX010000219.1 GCA_031263875.1 Eubacteriales Family XIII. Incertae Sedis bacterium
ACTATTGTGCGCTTCACGTTTTCGCGCATGAGGCCACCTTCCTCTCAAAACACTCCGTCAATGATTCACCTCTCAATTATACTCCCGCAAGAACGCATGTTCAAGAGGTTTTCGCAAAAAATATCCGGTATCATTATGCAACATTTTTATTTATTACGAGAGAAATTTTTGTGATGACCGGGAAGGTAACCGGCAGTTGAAAATTGCCGCGCGAACCTCTAAAATAGAAACTATCAGTGAGGGCGGCGAGCGCCCCACAACGGGGGAGGGGCCGCGCATTTCTGCGCGACCCCATATTACTAATGCGAAATATGCTTTATTAATTCGGCCTAGCCGATCCACACGCCATTTGATTTGAATGAATAAACTTTGCCGCTGATGGTCTGTTTTCCGGTGAGCATTTTGCCATTGCCGGAGAGGTAATACCAACTGCCGTCGGTGTCCTTAAACCATTTGGCCGCGACCATCGCGCCATTTCCAGCGAGATAATACCAACTGCCGCCGACTTTCACCCAACCGGTTTTCATCGCGCCATTGCCGGAGAGATAATACCATGCTTTGTAATCTTGATCGTACAGCCAACCGGTTTGCATAATGCCGTCTGGATCGAAATAGTACCACACCTTGCCGTCATGGGTCCAGCCGGTGACCGCTTCGCCGTCGACGAAGTATTTCCACACGCCGTCATCATAGACCCAGCCGTTATCTGTTTCGGGCGGATCGACGGGAGGATTGGGATCGTCACCGCCGCCAGCGTTCGGATCATCTTTGTAATTTGCCGTTACGGTGACCGCGTTTGCGGGCATAACGAAGCTCGTTGCGCTATTGCTTGCATTGGCGAACGTTACGCCGTCATTGCTCGTCCATTTATCGAACACTTTACCTGACGCGGGTGCGTTTGCGGTAATGCTTATCGTCGCTCCGGCTGCGTAGGTGCCGCCGCCCGTGCCGTCCGTTACCGTTACCGCATAAGTCCGCGGTGGATTTACCGGCTGCTCGGTGACTTTAAAACTCAACGCGATTTCGACGGACGGGTTATCATTGCCGGAGCCGACACCGGAAACAGTGAGCGTGTCCGTGTACTCATTAACGCGAAGCCCGGTCTTCGGCCGGACGCTTATCGTTGCTTCGCCCTCCGCGTTAAGAGAATCCTCCGACAGACCAGCGCTTATCTCAAAAGCAGAATTATCACCGCCGCCCAAAGACGCTTGCAAACTCGTTATCTCTCCGGTTCCATCGTTGGTAATGGTGAACGTTTCCGCGTCCGGGGCAGTTTCGTATCCCACTCCCCGCGGATCGAAAGTTTTATTGTCAAGATCAGATGTTAACACGTAGGTGAGCGCTGCTGTGACTTCAAAGCTCAGAGCCACCTCGACGCTCGTGCCGCCGCTTCCCGAAACTGTCAGCGTATCCGTATATTCACCAACCGCAAGTCCAGTTTTCGACTGAACACCTATCGTAGCCGAACCCTCCGCTTCAAGAGTAGTTGGTGTTAGCTCAGCGCTTATCTCAAAAGCGGAATTATTGCCGCCACCCAAAGACGCTTGCAAGCTCGTTATCGTTCCGGTTCCATCGTTCGTGATGGTGAACTGCTGCGCGTCCGGGGCAGCCGCATAACCGACTGTCAGCGAGCCGAAGTCTTTGCTTGCATAATCAACGGCGAGGCTATATGTGGTGGGTGGCTCAGTGACCGTGACCGTGGCAACACCGGAGGTGATCGGCTCCTGCGCGCCGTCCGCGCTCGCGACCACATAGTAATAGTACGTTCCCTCGCTCAACTCCTGCGGAAGAACAAAGTCTGCGGAATCCGCGTTTTCTATCGCCGCACTTTCTTCTGCCGTTTCCGATGTGGCGCTGTACCACTGATAACTCGGCGACACGCTATCCGGTATAACTGCCGCGGCCGCCGACAGTTTTTGCGTGATGTTCCCTTGCACCACGTTCAGGCTTTGCGGCTGGGCGCTAAAAGAGAGATACACGGTATAGCTATCGCCTTCGCCGACAGGCTCATACGTTTTATCATCACTCTCACTTTTTTTATCGACTATCTCACCCAGGTTTACGATAGCGCCGTTATTGGTCAGAGTATGGCCATTTACATCCAGCGTAAATTCGGGCGGCACGGTAAAGGTAGCGCCCGCAGGGATGGTCAGGTTAGCACTGTTTATGGTAATGGTTTTGCTGCTCGGGTCTATCGTAACGTCAGCGCCGATAACGATACCCTTTGCTGGACTGGAGGAATATCCGTTCATCAACGTTGTAAGTATAATAGGATTTCCGCTGATCGTTACTGGCATCGCGAGGCCGGCTCCGACGCCTATGCCTCTTGAGGAAGCCCCGGATGTTATTATTGTGCCACCGGAAATCGTAAGACTGCCCGATGAAGATGCTCCATTGCCGTTACCGATAGAGGCGTCATACGGTGAGTCAATAACTATTGTGCCACCGGAGATAGTGATGGCGCCGCTGGCGCCACCCGTCCCGCCGCCTATACCGCTGCCACCGCCGCCGGGAATTGATGCCGTTATCATGCCGCCGGAGATGGTAATGGTGCCGCCACTGCCGCTGCGGCCGCCGCCGATGCCTGCGGCGAGGCGGGTTGCAGTCGCGGTAACGCTTCCGCCGGTAATAGTGATTTGTTTATTGCTTGATGTGTTTTCAGCATGATTACCATCACCAATAGCGGCGGCGCATTCACTCGACTGCGCGATAACCGTGCCTCCGGTGATAGTGATAGTGCCGCCATGACCGCCAGTATCAGCCGCTTCGTTATGACCACCGCCG
>JAISEX010000095.1 GCA_031263875.1 Eubacteriales Family XIII. Incertae Sedis bacterium
CATCGAGGAGCGCAGGGCTTTAGCCCGTGGCGCTCTACCGTAGCCGCAATGTAAAACAGGACAGCGAAGCGAGCAACGCGAGCGGAGGAGTGAGCGCAGCGAACGTTGCCTGTTTTACGCGGCTTTGGCAGAGGTACAGGAGCTTTAGCTCCGTCGTACCTCGCACATCGAGGAGCGCAGGGCTTTAGCCCGTGGCGCTCTACCGTAGCCGCAATGTAAAACAGGACAGCGAAGCGAGCAACGCGAGCGGAGGAGTGAGCGCAGCGAACGTTGCTTCGTCGCTGCCGCTCCTCGCGGGTGACACGGGGGCGAAGTCACCCGCGTGTGGACAGGGAACACGCCCCATCTGTCATCACATCATCTATTGCGAACAAGGAGAAAAACGGTGATCGAGTTATCCTATAATAATGAAGGCGGGGACGTCCCCGCGGAGGTGGCGCTGGCGCTGATGCGGCGGGCGGCGGAGGCGGTCTGCGCTTCGCGTGGCATCGAGCAGACCGAGATCAGCCTTTCGTTCGCGTCGCCGGCGGAGATACGCGATCTGAATTCCCGTTACCGCGGCGTGGACGAGGTGACGGACGTCCTCTCGTTCCCGCAGCTCGAAGCGGATGAGTTTCAGGGAACGGCGGACGGTTACGCGCCGGTTCTTGACGATATGTATTTTACGACCTGCACAGCGCGCTCACTGAAAAAAGCGCGGGCGGACCGCGACGCGCAGCGCACACTCCGCACCATCGAGATGCTCGGCGATATCGTTATCTGCACCGAGCGCGCGCGGGAGCAGGCGGCGGAATACGGGCACAGCGAACAGCGCGAGCTCGTGTATCTGTTTGTGCACGGCATGCTGCATCTGCTCGGTTACGATCACGAGGATGAAACGAAGCGGGCGGAAATGCGCGAAGCGGAGGAGGCTGTTATGAATGAAGTGGGATTGACGAGGGAGCGCTGACATGAAATCAGGTTTTACGGCGATAATAGGCCGCCCAAACGTGGGCAAATCGACGATGCTGAACGCGATCCTCGGCGAGAAGGTCGCTATTACGGCGGACAAGCCGCAGACGACGCGCAACCGCATACGCGGCATCTATAACGAGGACGGCGAATGCCAGATCGTGTTTCTCGACACGCCAGGGATCACGCGTCCGAAGAATAAGCTCGGCGAGTATATGCGGGCGGCGGCGCTGGATTCGCTCGCGGACGTGGACGCGGCGCTGTTCGTGACGGATCAGGCGCTGCCCGAAAAGGGCGGCGATAATTACATTATCGAGCGGCTGCGCAAGGCCGATGCGCCGATAATCCTCGCGATCAACAAGATCGACCGTATCGGGCCGGACGAGTACAAGCAGGCGTACGAGAGCTTTGAATCACTCGGCATGTTCGCGGATATTCTCGGGACGGAAGCGGTTTCGGGCAAAAATGTACCGGAACTTGTCACGGCGCTGAAAAAGCATATGCCCGAGGGCCCGCAGTTTTTCCCGGCGGGCATTACGACGGACTTGTCCGAACGTTTTCTCGTGTCGGAAATGATTCGCGAAAAGATGCTGCACTATCTGCGCGACGAGGTGCCGCACGGCGTGGCGGTCGAGATCGAGAAGTTCGCGGAAAAGGATAATATTACGCATATCAGCGCGGTCATCTATACGGAAAAAAAGTCGCACAAGGGTATTATTATCGGAAAAGACGGGCGCAAGCTGAAAGGGATCGGCAAGAGCGCGCGCGAGGACGTCGAGAAACTGCTCGCGCAGAAGGTCTTTCTCGAGCTCTGGGTCAAGGTCAAGGATAATTGGCGGGACAGCGATTTTATGCTCGGATCGCTCGGCTATAAGGATCAATGATAACCGAGTGCGAAGGCATCGTCGTGAAGCAGACGAAGATACTGAAGGGCCGCCGCATGATCCTTCTTTTGACGGACCGCTTCGGAAAAATCAGCGCGGGAACGTCGGTTTCCGAGCGCGGAAAAAGCCGGTCGGCGCTCGCGATACGGCCGTTTACGGTCGGCCGGTACCAACTCCGAAAAAACCGCGGCTTCACGGATATTACGAGCGGTGAAACGGTAAAATCATATTTCGAGCTTTCGGAAAATTACGATAAATTTCTCAGCGCTTCGCTGGCGGTGGAACTCACGTCGAAGGCGCTGCCCGAGGAGGCGCCCGCCGGCGATATTTACGCGGCGCTGATCGAATTTCTCGATATGATGCTGCGGCGCAGCCGGAATCTGACCACGTTGACGAACGCGTATATGGTGAAGCTGCTGCAGGCGTTCGGGGTCTTTCCCGAAGCGAACGATTTTCGCGGGAGTGAGTTGCTATTGACCCTCGATTCTGATATAGTAAATGTGCTTATGTTTCTGAGGGGAAATCCGCTGAGCAGAGTCGAGAAATTGGCTCTGGACGACGAAATAAGCGCGCGATTGCTGAGATTTCTCATCAGGTACGCCGAAGCGCATCTCGATATCGGGCGGCTGAAAAGCGCCCTTCCATTAGAAGAATCATCCAAAGGACAACCATAGGAGGAAATGCCATGGACATTACATTGGAAAAAGTCGAACTTGTGAAAGATCGCACGGGAGTGAGCTACAAAGAGGCAAAAGAGGCTCTTGAGGCTGCGGACGGCAACGTCGTCGACGCGATTATCGCGATCGAGGAAACCATCAACCTGACCGCAAAGACGAAACTTTCGGATCAGGCGAAGTCGATGATCGACAAAATCAAGGAGGCCGTCGCGAAGGGTAATGTGACCCGCATCCGCATCAAGAAAGATGAGGAAGTGGTCCTGAATCTGCCCGTCAACGCGGGCGTTATCGGTACGGTGCTCGCGCCGTGGGCTGCCATTATAGGGGTGATCGCCGCGTTCGGCACGAAGTGCTCTATCGAACTCGTCAAGACTGACGGCTCCATCGTCGATATCAGCGAAAAAGCCGCGGATAAATTCGGCGACGTCGTTGAAAAGGGCGGCGATTTCGCGGGCAAAGCGAAGGACAAGGGTTCCGCCGCGTTCGAGTCGGTTTCGGACAAGGTCCACGACACGCTGAACAAGTCGAAGAAGGCCGCGAAGGAAAAGACCGGCGACTTCAAGGACAGCGTCGATGAGCTGTGGGAGGAAGCGAAGCAGCGCATCCAGAAGACGGAAGAACAGGCCGACGGCGAAGCGGAAGAAAAACCCGTGGGGCCCGAAATGGCCGACTGAAAAGATTTTACGCAGAAAGGGACATCTATGGCCGAACAGGTTTCAATGGAAAAATTAGTAGCGCTGTGTAAGAGCCGGGGTTTCGTGTACCCCGGTTCCGATATATACGGAGGGCTTGCGAACAGTTGGGATTTTGGCCCGCTCGGAGTCGAGCTGAAGAATAATATCAAGAAGGCGTGGTGGCGGAAATTCGTGCAGGAATCGCCGTATAATGTCGGCCTTGACGCGGCGATTCTCATGAACCGCGAGGTGTGGGTGGCGTCCGGTCACGTCGGCGGATTTGCCGACCCGCTGATCGACTGCCGGAGCTGCAAGTCGCGTTTCCGCGCGGATCAGTTGATCGAAAAGCATATCGAGAAGACGACGGGCGAACCCGTTGTCGTTGACGGCTGGCCCAACGAAAAGATGGAGCAATATATAACGGATAATAATATCGCCTGCCCCGAATGCGGCGGGAAGGATTTTACGGGCATACGCCAGTTCAACCTGATGTTCCGCACGCACGCGGGCGTGACGGAGGATTCGCAGAACGAGATCTACCTGCGGCCGGAAACCGCGCAGGGCATCTTCGTGAATTTCGCGAATGCGCAGCGCACGGCGCGAAAGAAGATACCGTTT
>JAISEX010000056.1 GCA_031263875.1 Eubacteriales Family XIII. Incertae Sedis bacterium
AGATCGACAGCGCGCTGCGGTTTTATATGGACCGTGAACCGACGCGGGAAGAAACCGCGCGTGTCTATATGTACGTTGCTCTCGGAGGTTTCCTGTGGGCGCTGTGGTGCGAATACAAACAGGCGCTCGGCGACGAATTTGGCGAATACCCGATGATCATGTACCGGTATATGAAGGATTTTTATTTGATACTTGAAAGTGAGGGATTAGTGTGAAAAACTTTTCACACGCCGCCGGAGGCATTTCAATCAATTTGCCTCATGCGGAATAAAAACATGAAAAATCGGAAAAATTATTGTGAGGCAGGAACATTTTTTGTGAAAAATTTGTTTCTGCAAGCGGCGATTCATTCGCCGCGATAGCAGAAATGAGGCAAATTATGAGTGAGAACCAGAACGCGGCTATATTAAAGAGAAAACTCGACGACCGTTTTTTCCGGAAGGGATTGACCGTCGCCATTCTGTCGGGCATGACGTACGGGCTTTACAGCGCGTTTATCACGTACGCGATGTCGAACGGCGTGTGGGCGGATTGGTACGGCGCGAAGTCGGGGCTGTCGGCCGTCGTCGTTATCTACGTGCTCGGCGCGCTCGGCAGCGGCGTCAACGATACGATGAGCGCGGTTTGGGCGCTTATCGTTGCCGGGATCAAAGGAAAGCTCGGAGATTTCCTCCGCTGCCTCAAAACGAGGCCGGGAGCGGTGATGATCGTGTGCGCGCTGATCGGCGGGCCGATAGCGAGCGCCGCCTATATTATCGCCTTGCAGATGGCGGGTTCCATCATTATACCGATCACGGCGCTCTGTCCGGCAATCGGCGCGATACTCGGCCGCATCCTGTTTAAGCAGCCCCTGTCGCCGCGCATGATCGCGGGCATCGCCCTCTGCCTCTGCGCCACCCTGATGATCAGCGCCAGCGCGGGCATGTCCGGCAGCGGATCGAGCACGCAGATCGCCGGCATACTGATCGCGTTTATCGCCGCGCTCGGGTGGGGGATCGAAGGCTGCGTCGCGGGTTTCGGTACCATCGTTATCGATTACGAGATCGGGATCACCATACGACAACTGACGAGCGGCCTTGCGAACCTGCTTATCATGGTTCCTATTATGACGCTTATCGCGGGCAACATCGCGTTGTCGCCGGAGCTGACCCTGACGGCCCTGACCGACGGCCCGTCGATGATATTCTTCATCATCAGCGGATTCTTCGCCCTGTTCGCCTACAGCCTGTGGTACAAGGGCAACAGCATGTGCGGCGCGGCGCTCGGCATGGCGTGCAACGGCGCGTACTCGTTCTGGGGCCCGTTCTTCTGCTGGCTCGTCCTCGGCTGCATCTTCGGACAGGAAGGCTGGGGTCTCAGACCCATCGCGTGGGTCGCCGCCGTGCTGATGTTCGTCGGCATCCTCCTGATAGCCCTCAACCCGCTGACCCTGTTCAAACGAAACGAAAAGGAGGTGGCGTAACATGCTTCCCCTCAATTACGCAATACTGAACCGCTACCGCGTGGCCGATCCCGCCGATGTCGATATGGTTATGAGCGCGCTCGAGCCCGACTACGGGCGCTTCCGCTCCTTTCGCCGGCATCTCGTCATCGAATCGCTGATGACCGCGAAGGAGAACGGCCTGCTCGACGAATCCGATTACAACGTCGGCGACGACGGCGAACTGCATATCTACTACACCCTGACCGACTACGGCAAGGATATTTTGAATAAGTATATTCCGTAGGGAAAGGGAAGACCATCCGTATCGTATGTGCGCCCGGCAGTGTTCACCCATCGTGTTCACACGGGCGCATTTTTGAGTATCAAGCTGCAATCCCCCGGACCGAAGGACTGGCGCGAATGTCTGGGTCACCTGCGAGAAGCGTAGCGACGAAGCAATCCAGTCTTATTATTCTGGGCGCATGGGACTGTCCTTATATACAATGAAGTGATCCGGATGTTAGAAATTTAACAATTAAAATGCTTCAAACATAGTAAGGACAGCCCCACCGGGCTATTCGGGGCTGCGCGTTGCCTGTTTTACGCGGCTTTAGCCGCAGTGTAAAACAGGACAGCGAAGCGAGCAACGCGAGCGGAGGAGTGAGCGCAGCGAACGTTGCCTGTTTTACGCGGCTTCGGCAGAGGTACAGGAGCTTCAGCTCCGTTGTACCTCGCACATCGAGGAGCGCAGCGGCTCTGCCGCGTGGCGCTCTACCGTAGCCGCAGTGTAAAACAGGACAGCGAAGCGAGCAACGCGAGCGGAGGAGAGAGCGACCGCAGGGAGCGAACGTTGCGTCACCTCCGGTTCCTCCGTCCTGTCACCCCCCGAAGCGATGATCCGCCGCTTTGCGGCTCCGATGAGGGGAAGTGCCTTCCCCTCAAACTCCCCTTGGGCGCTGCTTCGCATCGCCGTCGCATGCGGGCGAGGTGTACGACCCTCCCGCCCTCTCTATGGCGTCCTCCTTTCTCGCCCAAACATCAAAACGAAACGAGAAACGGATATGCCAGGCCATCCTTTCCCGTGCCGTCCCCCTTTACCCTCGCCGCGCGCGTGGTATAATTGATAGTATGAAAAAAAGTGATTTAAAGGTGATAGTCGGGGGCGCGGATCCACGGGACAGCAGGGCGCCGAAGAAGTTTGTCAGCGCGTTTGTGACGAACAGCCGTCTTATGGGCGTGATCGTCGTGTATATCCATTGGGAATCCGTCGTGTCCGGCAACCGGGAGATCGGCAGGGAGAGTTTCCATCAGTTCTTCTATATCGAAACGACGGAATTCGGCCTCGATTCGTACCGGAGCATCTGCGGCGACGACGCGGCGGCCATTCTCGAGGTGGAGCAGGCGATGACCGGCGGGCTGGGTTCCGGCAAGGTAGACATTACGGAAAAGGAAGCGGTGATGCTCGTGCAGAAGTACGCGGAGCTGAACGAGAGTTCCGGCGAGGAAATGCCGGAGGAAATTCCCGAATTCCGTTTTATTCTCGAGCGCGAAATAGGGGCCACGGGGAGCGAGTGGGCGGAGCTGTTCCGCAAGACCTGCCTGATTCCCGAAACGATGAACCAGCTTATCAACTATTTCCTGATGCGCTATTTTGCGCATGACGCGGAGGCGGTGGAACTGCTCGCTCCGGGCGTCGCTCTGCCGGAAACGCCGGACGGGGACGCTGCCGGCCGCAAGCCAAAGGCGCAGGTGAATATCGAGTACGACGAGTGGTTTTACGACACGCTGTGCCTGAATAAGATCGAGGAACGGTTTACGGAAACGGGCGGCCTGTCGTATATCTGCGAATCCCTCGTCGAAACCGAGACGGATCACCGCATTATCGTGTCGGAAATTACGGCGAAAAGCGGGGCGATCGCCTCGTTCGATATTATCTCCGACTTCCCGATCTCGAATATCGAAACCGCGATGAAGCTCGAGCGGCCGGAGTTTATTACCGTTTACGAGATCCTGATCGACCATAACGTGGTGCGGGAATTCCTCGATGCGAGCATGCCGACGGCGATGAAGCGCGACACGGATTACGGCCGGCTTTATCTGACTTTTAACGAAAACAACAATCATCTCAAGAAGGCCGTCTACCGGCTCAACGATGATATTCGCGGAATGATTTATATTACCGAGGAGGGGCAACTGATCCTCGCGGCGTATTCGCTGGCGCTGATACACCGCCTTGAACGCGATATGCAGTCGCTCCCGTTCGGACGCAAGCTGCTTGCGCTCGCCAAATACGAGTTCAAGGAGGATATGTTCTATGATTTCGTGCGGAACGAAACGGGCGATTTCATTCATTATATAGAGGAGATTTGCGAGTTCGACCCGGAGGAAGACCGGTAACTGGCGGATCAGATCTCCTCTGCCGCAGTAAAGCCGGATAAAGGAGGGGCTGACGATGAAGTACAGGACAAACAGCAAGACGGGGGAAAGCGTTTCACTGCTCGGGTTTGGCGCGATGCGTCTGCCGCTGAACGCGGACGGCAGTATCGACGAGGCCGAGGCGGTGCGCATGATTCGGTATGCGATAGATAACGGCGTCAATTACGTGGATACCGCCTATCCCTACCATAACGGCAAGAGTGAGCCGCTCGTCGGGAAAGCGCTGAAGGACGGGTACCGCGAGAAGGTGATACTCGCGACAAAGCTGCCGGTCTGGGCCATCAAGAAACGCGAAGACCGGTATACCTTACTCGAAACCCAACTGAAACGGCTCGACGTGCCGTCCGTCGATAATTATCTCGTACACGATATCAACGAAGGCTCGTATAATGCCGTGAAGAAATTCGACGTCATGGACTTTATGCGGGAAATGAAAGCCGCCGACAAAATCAAAAACATCGGATTTTCGTACCACGGCAGTACCGTGGAGTTTTTCAAGGAGCTTATCGATCTGTTCGACTGGGATTTCGTGCAGATTCAGCTCAACTATATGGACGCGGAATATCAGGCGGGCGTCGCGGGCATGAAGTACGCGGCGGCGAAAGGGATCCCCGTCGTTATTATGGAACCGCTTCGGGGCGGCAAGCTCGTGAACGTAATACCCGACACGATCCGGGCGTACTGGGACCGCGCGAGCGTGAAGCGCACACCCGCGGAATGGGCGCTCGCGTGGGTCGCGAATTTCCCCGAAGTGCTGACGATCCTCAGCGGCATGAGCGCGATGGAACAGGTGGAGGACAATCTTCGCATCCTTTCCGCTGCCGAACAGGACGGTCTGACTGCCGAGGAACTCGCGATCATCGAGCAGGTGGCGGACGAATATAACAAGCGCATACCCTACGGCTGCACGGCCTGCCGGTACTGCCTGCCGTGTCCCGCGAAAATCGAAATCCCCGCCGTGATCGAAATACGCAACGAAGTCGATATGTACGGCTCAAAGGCGAACATGAAGTTTGCCTACGATAATTTTCTCGACCCAAAGCCCACGGTCTGCACCGCCTGCAAACAGTGCGAGGAAATCTGCCCGCAGCACCTGAACGTTTCCGGGATAATGGCGGAAACCGCGGGGATGTTTGCGTAGGAGCTGATAAAGTCGGTCATTGCGGGCAGCGAGCGTAGCGAGTGTGACCCGCAATCCCCTAAACAGAGGTATCAGTGCCATTGTAAGGCAGGAAGTGATGCGCGATAGGATCGTAGATGTTGCTTTTGTGCGGGCGCATGGGGCACTCAAAAATGAGTTTGGAAGTAATCGCGGGGCAGTCTTACGCACGGGCATTTATAAAAAATAGTTTCGCGTTTTGAGTGCCCCACCGGGCTATCCGGGACTCCGCTTCGCTCCGGCCGCTTCGCGGCTGCTAGTGCCCAATAACCTTTAAAACTTGTCAGTAATCGCCGAGGATTTTTTCGTCAGACGAGGCGGAGGGTTCCGTTGATACTTGTGGTATCAATGGGTTCCGACAACGCGCCGTTGGCGCTCCTCCGCTCCCTTTGGTCGCTTCGCTGTCCGTTTTGCCTGCCGAAGCAGAGCTTCGGGGCAAAAAGGCAACGAAGTATGACGGAAAAAGACTGGCGAGTAGTAAAGGTTTAAAGGTTATTGGGCACTATACCCCTCCTATCCCTTGCGCGTCGCCTCCGCTCGTGCCTCGCTCCGGCTCCCCTGTGCGAGAAAAGCATACGACACTTCGACCCAAACACGGCGTCCTCATTTCTCACACAAGTATCAAAACACACGAGATAGTAAAACAGCGCAAGCATCCTTCCCGTGCCGTCGCACAAAGGGGAGGGCCGCGTGTTTCCATGCGACCCCCGTTCTTACAACATATAGAGTGTGCTCCATTCGGCTTAGCCTATCCACATTCCGTTTGTTTTGAATGAATAAACTTTCCCGCCAACGTTCTGTTTCCCCGTCAGCATTTTGCCGTTTCCGGAGAGATAATACCAACTACCGTCGGTGTCGTGGAACCATTTATTAGCGACCATCGCGCCATTTCCGGCGAGGTAATACCAATCGCCATCGTCTTTCACCCAACCGGTTTTCATCGCGCCATTACCGGCAAGATAATACCACGCTTTGTCGCTCTGATCGTAGACCCAGCCGGTCTGCATAATGCCGTCTGCGTTCAGGTAGTACCATGTGCTTTGGTCGTACACCCAACCGGTTTGTGCGACGCCGTCAATAAAGAACTTCCAAATGCTGTTCGCGTAGATCCACCCGTTATCTGTTGCGGGCGGATTGGGATCATCACCGCCACCGCTCGGATCATCTTTGTAATTTGCCGTTACGGTAACAGCTTTCGCAGGCATGGTGAAGCTCGTCGCGAGGCTGCTTGGATCAGCGAAAGTTACGCCGTCGCTTGTCCACGTGTCGAACACTTTACCGTCCTCAGCCGCGTTTGCGGTAATGGTTACCGTCGCTCCGGCCTCATACGAAGCGCTACCGGAACCACCCGTTACCGTTACCGCATAGGTCGTTGGCGCTGGCGCCGCGCCTGCAGAGATGGTTACCGAAGCCGCCGCGCTCGCGAAGTCTGAATTTGTAGCTTTGAGGCGCACCTCGTAATTGCCCGGCGCAAGGCCCGTAATCGGCGTACTCGTCCAATTGAGTGCATCTGCTAATTTATATTCCATATCCGCGGTATAGCCGGTGATCTTGCCGTCATTTTTGCCAATAACCGTTTCGTTTACGCCCGATACATTCGGCGCGTCCAGCCGCACGGGAATAATGAGGTCGTTTTGTGGTTCGCTATCGGAAGTGTTGATCTCATCGCCCTTTTTTATTATAGCGAGCGCTGATCCATCCATCCAGTCCGAATCAATGGGATAGGTTCCGTCCGCATCGGCTGTACCATCTTCGCCGTTAAACAAATACGCCGCATTCGGCGCCAGTCCCGTCAGCGTTTCGCTTTCATAATTGATGAGAGCGGTCGGCGCGGCTTCCTTGGGGAAATTTATCCACAAAGCGGGGCGGATACCGACGACTTTATTGACTCCCCAATTAGCGATATAACCTTCAGACTGATTCACCATTGAAGCATTACTTGTAGCACTATCGTAATTAGGTGAGCGGAGCCACCAATTCCACCATGAGTTTGAACCCAAACCTGATACGTCTGTAGCGCTTCTTGCGTACCCATCCGCAAAAATCACGGTATTTCCGTTAGTGCGTTCAGTTGAGGTGCCGGTTGTTGCATTTGATATTGGTGTTCCACCGGAGCCGGCAATTGCTGCGTCATCTTCTCCGGCGTAAAATGCTTCTTCGATACCCAAGAGGAAGATGCTGTCGGTAGTTGTTTCAAAACTGCCGCTGGCAGCGTATGCGGTATCTCGCGTCATAATATCATTTTTTATAATAACCCTCGTTTCCAGGAATTCCAGATCATTAAAGAGGTTTGCAAGCGTCGTATTGCGCACAAAACTGTCGCTCCATTTCGGATATGATGCAGCTCCATGAAATTGACTGGTAGCTATAATATGTTCCGCGATAATGAGGCTCTCTGCTCCTCCAATCAAAACGCGCCATTCATAACCGTCCGCAGCGAAGGTTTCGCCTTGATGCAGCGTGGTGGCGGCCGGGACATTAACCGTCAAGTTGAAGGTAATAATATAACTTCCGACGGTGAGCGTGGCGGTACCTACGGCTCCTGCTGGAAACGAAACTTTGTACGTTTTGTCGTTCGTGTTCGCTACAACTTCTTTCGT
>JAISEX010000217.1 GCA_031263875.1 Eubacteriales Family XIII. Incertae Sedis bacterium
CCTCGTCGATGTCGAGTTCACCGTTCGCGACACCGCGGTAGCCGGAATGGGGCGGGATTATCGACGTGACCACATTCGCGCCCGCGTTCAGGCGCGCGGTCAGCCCCGCGATGCCGTCCACGTCGAGCGAAGCCGGTATCAAGATGTCGGGATACATGAGGCGCAGCAACGCTATTATCACGAGTTCGCGCGTCCGGTCGCCGGGCGGATACTGCTGCATCGGGCTGCCCGGCTGCGGCACAAAGCTCATGACGCGCATTTGATCCGCACCGATACGGCCCATTTCGCCGAGCGAAACCGCGATATCGGCGGGCGATTCGCCGACACCCGCCAAAATCCCTTCTTCGATCAGCAGCCCCGCCTTGTGCGCCAAAAGTTTCGCGCCCCACCGCGTGTCGTAATTTTGAGCGGTGCGCAGGCGTGAAAAGAGCTTCCGGTTATGCGTTTCCTGATAGAGGGCGTAAAAATCCGCACCCGCAGCCGCGAGTTTTGGAAACGCGGCCTTCGATATGACGCCCGAAGACACCATAATCGGCGTATCGAGCTCTGCATGGATATTCGTCACGAGAGAAACGAGGTCCCGGTACGAATTCATGTACATATGCAGGTCGTCGCCGGTCGTCAGATCGATCAGCGAAACGCCGGATTTTACGAGCCGCTCCGCTGTTTCGGTCACCTCTTGCGCGCTTTTCCGGTACCGCTCGATAGCATTATCCCGGCGGTAATAGCAAAACTCGCAGTTATTTTTGCAGTACGTCGAATGGTAAACGAAGCCATACAGAAAAATGCCCTTCCCGAAATGCGCGGCTCTCGCCTCGCGCGCGTCCGCAAAGAGGGCTTCGCGCGTTTTGTCGTCCCCGGTCAGCAATTCTTCGATTTCAGCAGCGGTATATTTTGTCATCATTGTTTTAGTACCCTCTTATTCCTGATAATGCATTGCGAACAGCTTTCCTTGTTGCCGATGCAGTTCAGACACTCGTCCGTCGGGCAGTCCGCCTCGTCACCGGCGACGAGATAGATGCCCGAAACCGTTTTTATCGGAAGCATCGTTCCCGAATCCAAGACCCGCACGCCGATATCGGCCGCGCCCAACGTGTCGGCGATCTCCCGGCTCTGCTCGTGGCTCATGCCGTAGAATCCCGGACTGAACGCGGGACTGAGAAAGACGCCGTCCCGCTCCGTCAGCCGCTTTAAGTCGCGCTCGAACAGCAGCCGTCCCGCGTCGATATAGGCCGTCCCCCACATATGCGCGAAAAGAAGCTCCACGATATCGTCCTCGTTATTGCAGGAGCATTCCCCGCCCGTAATGATATAGGGGATCACGTTTTTTACGGACGTGTCGGGAAAGCGCGAAAAGGCGACCGCGTTAATAGCACGGCCGGAAAAGTCGATGCTGTTGCCATGGTAGGCCGCAGGCCCGAATATCTCGTAATAGCCGCGTATGTCGATAGCGTCCGCCCCGCCGGAGAGGATCCGCTCCGCCTCGTCGAACATGCGGTGGTGTTTATCCTTTGAAAAGTCGAATTTCACGGCTTCGATAAACAGTTCCCGCGCGAGCGGACGCGTCTCCTCCTCGGTGTAGGAAAAGAAAACTTTCGTCATTGAGTGATCATCCCGCGGCTTATTCGTACAAGCTGTTGATGTATTTGACCGCGACGGCCGCGTCTTCGCAGTAGGCGGTCGCGCCTATTTTGTCCGCCCAGCGCTGCGTGACGGGCGCACCTCCGACGATGGTCTTGTACTTGCCTTTCAGACCCCGTTCCTCGAGAATGTCCTCGATCCGCTGCTGCTCCGTCATCGTCGTGGTGAGAAGCGCGCTGCTGCCGATATAATCCGCGCCGAGTTCCTCCGCCTTGTTGACGAATTCCTCAGCCGCCATCTCGCGGCCGATATCGACGACATCCACGCCGTTCGTCTTCAGCAGTGAGGCGACGATGCCCTTGCCGATATCGTGGACGTCACCCTCGACCGTGCCGAGTATCATCAATCCGCGTTTCTGCATGGCCACGCCGTCCATCTTCGTTTCGATTGCTTCCGAAACCTGCTTCATCACCTCGCTCGCGAAGATCAACTCGGGAAGAAATACCTCGCCCATGCCGAACCGGTCGCCGACCTCGCGCATCCCTGCGCTGAAACCGTTCTGCAACAGACCGACCAGATCCGCGCCCTCCGCTTCCGCTTTCTGCACGACTTCCAGCGCCGCGTCCTCGTCCGATTCGATAATGGCATCCGCCGCTTCCTGATAAAGTTTTTCGATATCCATGATATGATCCTTTCTGCGTTCCCGGCGCTCCCGCACCGGTTCTATATGCTACTAATTATATAATATAAATACTATATATCAAGATACGAATCCGCATAAAGCGTCTGATCCATAATGATCGCGGCCGTTTTCACGGTTTCCATCAGGCGTTTATCGTTCGGGTTCACGATCGCCGACGTCAGCCCGCACTCGATCGCCATCGCGATAAGCGTCGAATCGACGATCGGACGCACTTCCTTCGGCATGCCGTTCGAGGCGTTTGAAATCCCCGCCGTCGAATTCAGGCCCATATCCGAAAGCTGCCGGATAAACTCAAGATACTCCTTCTGCTTCTCCTGCATTCCCTTAATGACGAGGGTCAGCGGATCGAACCAGAGATCCTCCGGCTCCATGCCGCGCTCCATCGCGTATTCGAGCATCTCCTGACAATACGCCATGCGCTCGTCGTTATCCTTCGGGACGCCGTGTTTGGAACAGAGGGCGATCGCGATCGCGCCGTTCTCCGCCGCGACGTCGATATAGGAAATGCGCTCTCCGGCATCCGCGGAATTGACCACCGGCTTGCCCTTTGCACCATTATACACGGATATGCCGGCCTCGATCGCCTTTTTGTTCGCGGTGTCGAGCACGAGCGGGACGTTGTCCAGATTCTCCTGCAGCAGCTTTACCGCCCACATCATCAGTTCCTCGCCGTCCTTCTCCGCGGGGCCGATATTCAAATCGAGATAATTCGCGCCGGCGTCTAGCTGCGCCCTGCCGCGCCGCAGAAGGGGTTCCGGATTCCGGCCCGCCATCGCCTCGCGTATCTCCGGCGATATGCAGTGGATGCGCTCGCCAATTACGATAAATTTGTCCATAGTTTCTTACCTCATTTCTGCTCTTGCTGCACCTGCTGTAGTATAATTCCTGCTCGCGTAATGCCTGCCGTATTCTTTCTGTGGGCGCATGCGGCGCTCAAAATGATGTTGCACGTAACCCGCGGGATAGCCCTCCGCGCGAATATTCACAAAAAACGATCTTTCATTTTGAGGCTATGCCTGTTTTACGCGGCTTCAGCCGCAATGTAAAACAGAGCATCTATCCCTTGCGCGTCGCCTTCGCTCACTTCGTTCGCTCCGGCTCCCCTGTGCGGGAAAGGAACGCGGCGCCTCCGTCCTCACCACGGCGTACCGCTTACCGCGTAAGCGCCAAAAGAAGCGAGAGGACAAGATTTCGCAAAGCGTCCTTATCGTGCCGTCGTCCTTCAAATGTCATGACGCGCCACGCACAATAAAGCAGCCGAATTTCCCGCCGCCTCCTTGCCTAAAACGCCGCCTCCTTCAAAAACTTGACCAAGCTGATGGCCTCGTTCGGCGCGACGACGATCTTCCAGCCCGGAAGATTTTCCTCGAGCTCGCCCTT
>JAISEX010000263.1 GCA_031263875.1 Eubacteriales Family XIII. Incertae Sedis bacterium
TCGACCGCCGTGCCGCCCGTGTGCAGATTATTTTTACGCCACGGATGGACCGCGCACCGGAATTCCGTTATGCCGTCCTCCGCGTTTTCCGCCGCCGTAAGCAGCATCGCGAGAAACGCCGAATCAAAGCTGAGCATCAAACGCGGCAATTCCCCATAGCGTTTTTTCACCGCGCGGCATACCGCGCAGTAGTACGCGTTGTAGATTTCAAATTCCCGAACTTTCAGCTCGCCCTTCGCGGGCACGATATAGCCTAACATCGCTCGCCCCCGTGTATATTCCTCTCGTGCGTTTTTTCTTGCAATGGCGGACAGTTGATATATAATAGTACCATAATTAACGCGGATTGGCGGCGCGGCCGGGGGACGCGATCGCAGGGAAGGGAACACATCATATTATACGATACGCTCGCGTATGCGGCTGTTCGCATGACGGGAGAGCCGGAGCGGTTACTTATTATTCGGCGCAGCGATGCGCCACCGTCTGATACAAATCAAAAGAAAGGAAGGAAGTTATGTCTGATACCACTAAAGTTGTCAAGCGTCAAGGCGTGAAGGACATACTGACAAAAAGGGTCGGCGTATTCTCCGTCGTCGGTATGTTCTACGCGATGTGCTGCGCGGGCGCGTTCGGGATCGAGGAAATGATTCCGGAGGCGGGCCCGGGGCTGACCATCGTGATGCTTATCGTGCTGCCGTTCGTCTGGGCGCTGCCGTACAGTTACCTCTGCGCCGAGCTCGGTTCCGCCCGGCCCATCGAGGGCGGCAATATCATCTGGGTCAAAGAGGCTCTCGGGGAGTTCTGGTTTGGCATTATGGTCTTTGTGAATTTTATCTGGGGGCTGGTCGCGAACACGGAATACGTCGTTCTCGCCGTCAGTTACCTCGGTAACGTCCAGGGCGTCGAGCTCAACGAGTGGCAGGCGTATATCATCAAGGTCGGCATTATACTTATCTTCTTCCTTATCAACGTCCTCGGCATCAAGGAGGTCAGCTTTACCAGCACGGTGCTTTCGGTGCTGGTGCTTATCGCCTTTCTCGCCGTCGCGGTGGTCGGCTTCGCGCACATGAATTCAAATCCGTTCGTGCCGTTTATGAGCGACGCTTACGACGGCAACGTCTTTATGACGGTCGGCGCGGGGCTCGGCATCGGCATATGGATGTATTCGGGCTTCGACGAGATATCGCTGGTCGCGGGCGAGATCAAGGAATCGTACCGCATTATCCCGCGGGCGCTGATGATCGTTATCCCGCTGATGATACTGACGTACATTCTGCCGACGATAGCCGGACTCGGCTCGATCGGCGATTGGGAAAACTGGACGACGGATATGTCGTCGGATTCCGTCGGTTACGCGGACGTGCTGTTTACCTACGGCGGCCCCGCACTCGGCATCATGTTTATCGTTATCGCGATATTCGGACAATGCGCGATCTATAATATGTGCGTCACGGTCGGCGCGCGGTCGGCGCTCATTCTTTCGGACGAGCATTTCGGCCCGAAAGTCCTCGCGAAACTGACGAGCAAACGCGGCACCCCGTGGGTCAGCCTTCTCGTCGTCCTCGTGGTGACGACGGCGCTGCTCGGCGTTCCCGGCCATCAGCTCAGCTTCAGCACCCTCGTGCTCGTGGACGTCTTCTTTACGGTTATTGTCTGCGCGCTCACGACGATCTCCGCGATCATTCTGAAACGCCGGATCCCCTCCGAAGAAGTCCCGTTTAAGGCGCCGGGCGGCAAGCCGATGCATAATATCATGGCCGGTCTGGTGCTGTTCTTCTGCGTCGCGACGGTGCTGCTCAACGGAACGAGCTGGTTCCTCGGCGGTTACGCCGTCATGCTGCTGATCCCGGTGATCTACGCGCTGGCAAAGTGGACATGGAAAGGCGCCACGGTCAAAGACCCGCAGCTCTATCCCATCAACCCGAAATCGAAACTCGGCTTCGGCGACGTGAAGAATATCGGCCTCTACCTGATGGGCTTCGGCGCATTCGGTTTCCTCTCGCGGTTCTTCCTGCAATGGTATGAATCCGACTGGGGCCCCGGCTACTGGACCGACGCGGCCGACGTGGTGGACGGAAGTTACGAAGCGGACACTTTGGCGGAATATGCCGAGATCGTCCGCGATAACGGCGACTGGCTCGCGGTGACGAACCCGCTTCCCGCGGAGAGCGGCGGCGAGGTCTATATACCGGGCTTCTACGACAGCGAATACGGTTACGGAAGTTTCTTCGGTAACTGGGACGGCATGCTCCAGACGATAACGGTCATGGGCATCTGCGCATTCGCGGTCGGCATCGTGGTCTACGCCCTCAGCCTGAAGGTGGATCGCAAGGCTCTTGCGGCGTAATGCGCGGTGACAGCTAAAAGTTATTAGTATAGTATTTGGTTTGGGCGCATAGGGCACTCAAAATGACTTTATACGCTCGCGCGGACAGTTTTCCGCGCGGGCATTTATAAAAACAGCCCTTATCTCCCCCGTGCCCCACCGGGCTATCCGCTGCAATTCCTCGGCCCGCTCCTACCGCGTCATTAGAGTTGTAACGAAATTAGCTGTTTTCCATATTATGTCAGTCAGTTAACCGCAAATCAGGTTGAATTTAAGCCATAATCGTTTACGCTTGATGTATTTAATTTTAATTTCGTTACAACTCTATTGCGAGGAGCAATGCGACGAAGCAATCTAGCATACGATCTCTGCCCCATGTTCGGCCTGCGGGATTTGCCTGTTTTACGCGGCTTTAGCCGCAATGTAAAACAGGACAGCGAAGCGACCGCAGGGAGCGGAGGAGTGAGCGCAGCGAACGTTCCCCTGCTATCCCTTGGCAGAGGTACAGGAGCTTCAGCTCCGTCGTACCTCGCACAACGAGGAGCGCAGGGCTTCAGCCCGTGGCGCTCTACCGTGCGCGGGACATATGCGAACTTCCGAGCCGCCTCACAACCGTCTGTCATTACGGGCTTGATCCGCAGTTGTGCGGGCAAACCACCCGACACGCCCGCCACTCTACGGCGAATCTGTTTATCGCAAACGCGACGAAAGACACGAGATAAAAGACAGCGTAACCATCCTCCCCCTGCCGCCACCCTGACATTTCAAACGCGTCTCGGAATCTCTCTGTGGTCAAGGGACACAACGTAACAGAGCTGTAACGCGAACCTAAACTGATTGTATCAGCAAAGATACGTAACTTACGCGCGCTTTTCGTATAATTATATAAAAGCGTGTTTTTGCGCGCACAATTTCACCAATAAAGCGGGAGAACCGAAGGGATAGAAACGTATCATGAAAAAAGCATATAAAATAGCGGGTATCGTGTGCGCGGCGGCGCTGATATTCGTCGTTCCGGCAATACCCAGAGGTACGGTGCGGGCGGACGCGCTTCCGGTCAGCGATTCGGTGGTGCGCGTCCATCTGTCGTCATACGGAACGCCCTCGTCCATCGCGATGGAGGCGACCGGCAGCCACACGATCGCCGATAACGGCAAAGCGCTCTCCGGCAAATTTACGGTCAGCGTTTCCGGCGGCAAGATAAAAATAACCGCCGGCAGCAGCGTGTACACCCTCGATGCGGACGTTACGATCAAGGCCGGTTCGCAGACCGTCGCCAATCTGATAAAGATAAACGGCAATTACAGTTACGCGGGCGATTTTCGCCTGCTCGTCAAAAGCGGCGGCATCAAGATCGTCAACGCGCTCGATTACGAAACCTATTGCATCGGCGTGCTGCCGTACGAGATGAGCAATTCGTGGCCGCTCGAAGCGCTCAAGGCGCAGGCCATCGCCGCGCGCACCTACGCGTATACCGCGGCAAACAACCGCAACCGCGCCGCGCAGGAACACGACGTCGTCAACACCACCTCGTCGCAGGTCTATTACGGCTATAACGCGACCAATAAAAATTGCATCGCCGCGATAAAGGCGACCGAGAAACAGATCCTCTCGACATCTGGCGGCGGCTTACTCTATACGTTCTATTCGGCGTCGAACGGCGGGCACACGGAATATCCGGTCGCGGCGGGCGTGGCGACGTCGAACCTCGCCTATCTGCCGTACAAGGACGATCCCTACGATCTCGCCTTCGCCCTCTCGTCCACGTCGTACAGCGCGCAGTTGACGCTGCCGAAATCGTTTTCCGCAAGCACGCTGAAAACGTCAACGGCCACCGCCTACACCATGCTGCGCAATAAATTGACGTCCAAGGGCGTTGACGCCGGCAAGCTGACGGGCACGGTTACGGTAAAAAGCATCAAGCTCGATACGCCGCGCTACACGAATCCCAACCGCGTTTTTACGGGCGCGGATATTACGCTCACCGTTACGGACGCGGCAAACAAGACGAGCGACGTGACGCTTTCATTTGAATGTTACACCGACGGAAACGGCATTAAACGGCCCTTCCTGAACGACGTGCTGAACCTTTCAAACAAGTCGAAGTTCAGCGTGCTTTACCTGAAGGAAAACGTGAACGATTACCTGCTCGCCTCGGTTCGCTACGGCCACGCGGCGGGCATGAGCCAGATCGGTGCGTACCAGATGGCGAAGTCGGGGAAGACGTATCGCGACATCCTGACCTTCTATTACGACATGGGCGGCGCGTCCAAACTCGTGACGAAATCGTGGAGCATCAACAACGGCGTAACGACGGAAGATTCGACTGAACCCGAGCCTTCCGGTTCGTATACCTACGGGACGGTGTCCGTATCGGGCGCTAATCTGAACGTGCGCGGCGGTCCCTCGACCTCGTACGCGATCATCGGGAGCCTGAAAAGCGGCGCGGCCGTGACCATTATCAGCACTTCGGGATCGTGGCACAAAATTCAGTATAACGGCGGCATCGGCTACGTCCACACGTCGTACGTGAAGCTGAACAGCACAACGCCGCCGGCGAATTGGAAGTATACCGACGGGAAATGGTATTGCCTTGACAGTAATGGAAAGGCGAGAACCGGCTGGGTGAAGGACGGAAGCTCTTGGTATTATCTCGGCGTAAACGGCGCGATGGTCTGGAGCAAGTGGCTCAAAGACGGCGGTAGCTGGTACTACCTTTCCGGAAACGGCAAAATGGTCGCGGGCAAATGGTTCCACGATACCGACGGCAGTTGGTACTATCTTTCCGGAAGCGGCAAGATGCTGACCGGAAAGCAAAAGATCGGCGGGAAAACGTACACGTTTAAGGCAAATGGGGTGTGGATCGGGTGAAGGCCGGAGCGGAGGAAATTTGTAGTGATAAAATTGGGGTCGCGCAGAGATGCGCGACTCCTCTTCTGTCTGCTCACCCGCCGCCGCATTTGGCGCACGCCGTGTACCCTTTCGTCTTCGCGTCGTCGCGGTCCATCGCGATAATAAAGCGCTCCACGAGGAAACAGTTGCCGCGGTGGTAGGCTTTTGCCGAGAATATATACACGAGCGAACCGTCGGGCGCGCTGCCGGGATCGCAGAGCTCGCAGGGCGTGTAGGCGCCTCTGATAAACGCGCTGAGCAGGACTTCCTTCGGAACGCTTTTTATCACGCTGCAATTCTCCGCGTGGTATTTCTCACCGGCGCGCGGAAAGACCCAGACGATATTCGAATCCGCGCCTTCCTCGAGTTCGCTCAGCGGCATTTTATCGCCGGCCGACGTGACGCCCGTAAAGGCCCGGCACACCGCCGTCACGGAAACCTTCGGCGCGACGCCGAACATATTCGGCCAGCCGAGATTCACTCCGCTCGTCACCGACGCGCCGATAAGGTCGCCGTAGGTTTTCCCCGATTTCGCGCTGTAATGCGATACGCGGTGCGCGAACGGAGCCACCTCCGCCGACACGATATCGCCGGCGTTTTCATCTTCGGCGCGCCTTGTCAGCTCGCTCGTGAACGACGTGGCATGCACGGATTCCTGTCCGTCGGCGGCGACACGGCCGAGTTCGTCCGTCAGCGAATGCGTCAGACTCTCACTGACAGAGGCCATGCGGATAAAAATGCCGAGCGTCAGCATCGCGAGAAGAAAGACGGGCAGCATTATCGCCGCCTCCACGCTCAGCGAACCGCGGCTTCCGCGTTCAATATGTTTCCGTATACGCAAATTCATCGCCTCCCGCCGTCGCTGCAAACCTGAAGCCCGTGTAATACTCGCGCAGCAAAAAATCGCGGTCGTAGCCCGTCTTCA
>JAISEX010000289.1 GCA_031263875.1 Eubacteriales Family XIII. Incertae Sedis bacterium
CCCCGCGCTCAAAAATAATAAAGCCGACAGGCACTGAGGCCGCCGACTCGTCGTTACTACCAAGTATTTGTTTGATAGAGGGTCTGGTAAGTCTCCTGACTCGCGCATCGTCCTCCGCACGCCTTCCCATCGCAACCGACAGTGGCCCCGTGCTTCGTCCGCGTTACAGTTGCCACGTGTGGCAGTTCCGGACATGACCCCGGATTCCTCGTTACCGCATAAGCGACCAAAAAGCAATATTAAATTACCCTACCAGTATATAACCATCGCCCGCGCCCCGCAACCGGAAAGTTTATACAAAACGCAGGCGGGAACGGCTTTTTCCGTGTCCCGCGAATGCGTACCGGCGTGCCGCCTTGTTACACGTAAATCAATTTGCCGGCGGCGCTTTTGCGCATGCGGTTCATCAGGGCGAAGCCCGCGCCGTCCGTGTCCGGTATCGCTCCGGCGATAATAAGGTCCGCGTCGGAATCGTCAAGCTCGCGGAGACGCGCGTAATAGCTCGCGGCGGCTTCCTCGGCATTAGCAGCGCCCGATCCCGCGTTTTCGCTTCCATATAATATAACGCCGACCATGCGTCCGAGCTGCTCGTTCATCGTCTTCAGGCGCTCGGCTTCGCGGCGGATATTCTCCGGGCTCCCTTCGATAAGGATCATCTCGGCCGTGGGCGCGTAATGGCGGTACTTCATGCCGGGAGAGCGCGGCGCCGGAACCGTGTCCGCGTTACCCGCGGGGAGCACCGCGGCGTTGTCATCGCCGGCTTCATATGCTTCGGCGGCATCCCGGCGCGCCGCATCGATCAGAGCCGCGTCGTAAACGACGTCCTTGCCCAAAACTATGCTCAAATCGTAGGCGGAAATAATGCCGGGCCGGAGCACCGTCGGCGTTTCGGACGTGAGGTCGACCACCGTCGATTCGATACCGACGCGGCAGCCGCCGCCCGCAAGTATGCAATCGACCTTGCCGTCCAGATCGCGAATAACATGTTCGGCCTTCGTGGGGCTCGGCCTGCCGGAAGTGTTGGCGCTCGGAGCGGCCACGGGCACGCCCGCGAGTCGTATAAGTTCTTCGGCGGCAGGGCAGTCGGGCAGGCGCACCGCGACGGTATCAAGGCCGCCCGTCACCACGGCCGGCACCGCGGCGCTCTTGGCGAAAATCATCGTGAGCGGGCCCGGCCAAAATCTGTCCGCAAGCCGTATCGCATCCGGCGTAATGCCGTCGGTCAGCCGGCCGATGTCGCTCGCTCGCGCTATATGCACTATCATGGGATTGTCGGCGGGACGGCCTTTCGCGGCGTAAACGCGGCGCACCGCGTCCTCGTCAAGCGCATTGGCGCCGAGCCCGTACACGGTTTCCGTGGGAAACGCGACCAAACCGCCGCCCGCAAGTATGGCCGCGGCTTCGCGGACACGCGCCATCGCCGCTTCGACGTCCGCGATAGCTTTCGCCTCGCACAGCACCTGAGCCTTCCGTATCGTTTCTTCGTTCAATGCGGTTATATCAAAAATTTTCGTGTTCATAACTCTTGCTTCGTCTATACTTCACGTTTCGTTTCAAAACGCCGTGCTTTTCTTCCTTTTATATGATACTGGCGCATGGGGCTGTCCCTGCGGTCATTTATAAAAGATACCTCTGAAAACCTTCGTCATACTGATTTTTGCATTGCTTTCCGGCCAGCCCCACCGGGCTCTGCGGGGCTTCGGCCGCTTCGCGGCTGCTACCGCACCCCTCCGATCCCGTGCGCGAGAAAGCCGGGCAGGGTCCACCGCACGTCCATCCTTACTCCGGCGTATCCGTCCCTCGCGCAAACGCCAAAAGAGGCGAGATAAGATTCGGCCCAAGCATTCTCATCATGCCGTCCCCCGCGCCGTTACTCCTCGACAGCACTCAGCTTCTCCGCTTGGTCGCTGGCGCCGAGAGCGTCGATCACCTCGTCGAGATCGCCGTCCATAAACACCGCGAGCTTGTAGAGCGTCAGCCCGATCCGGTGGTCGGAAATGCGGCCCTGCGGAAAATTATACGTGCGAATGCGCTCGCTCCGGTCGCCGGAACCGACCATGCTGCGCCGGGCGTCGGATATTTCCTTGTTCTGCTCCTGCATTTTCAGATCGAACAGACGCGCGCGCAAAACCTTGAACGCCTTGTCCTTATTTTTTATCTGTGATTTTTCGTCCTGGCACGAAACGACGATGCCCGTAGGCTCGTGCGTCAAACGCACAGCGGAATCCGTCGTGTTGACCGATTGGCCGCCATTCCCCGACGAGCGAAACACGTCGACGCGCACATCATTCGGGTCTATCTCTATCTCCACGTCGTCGATTTCGGGGAGCACCGCGACGGTCGCCGCGGACGTATGTATGCGGCCGCTCGCCTCCGTTTCGGGAACCCTCTGCACGCGATGGACGCCGCTCTCGAATTTGAGCCGCGAGTACGCCCCGCGCCCCCGAATCATCACCACGGCCTCCTTGATAGCGCCGATGCCGTTTTCGTTCATTTCGAGAAGTTCCGTTTTCCAACCCCGGCGCTCCGCGTAACGCATGTACATGCGCAAAAGATCGCTCGCGAAAAGACCGGCTTCCTCGCCGCCCGTTCCCGCGCGGATCTCAAGTATAACGTTCTTGTCGTCGTTCGGATCCTTCGGCAAAAGCAGCACCGTCAATTCCTCGGACAGCGCCTCGGATTTTTTTTCAAGATCGGCGAGTTCCGCCTTGAACAGTTCCTTTTCCTCCGCGTCAAGCTCCCCGCTTTCGAGCAGTTCCCTCGTTTCGCTCAGCGAGCTGCCCGTATTTTTATACAAACGGAACGCGGTAACGACAGGCTCCATCTCGCCCATCTCCTTCACGGCTTTCCGCCACACGGGTTGGTTCGCGATAATATCCGGGTCGGACGCCTGTTTCGATAATTCTTCGTATTTAGTTTCTATAGCTTCAAGTTTGTCAAGCATTTCTCTTTACACTCTGCCAATCAATTTCCCGTTAAAAGAAAAGACCGGAAGCACGTTCCGGCCCGTCCATTTTCTTAGTCCAGCTTATATTTTGTCTTGAATTTCTCAACGCGGCCGCCGCGGTTGATGAATTTCTGCTGTCCCGTAAAGAACGGATGGCAGGCGGAGCAAACGTCGAGCCGTATCTCGCCCTCCGTCGAACGGGTTTCAAACTCGCTGCCGCAGGCGCATGTAACCTTTGTTACCTTATAGTCCGGGTGGATGTCTTTCTTCATTTTTTGCCTCTTTTCTGCTGCCGTCGAATATTCTCATTACCCGCTTTCGCGGGATCATCGCTTTATGGCGCCGTCAACAAGGACAGCCTTATTATTATACAGGAAAATACATGCCTACGCAAGCGTGGGATTTTGCAATAATAGCAGGCTCACTCATTCGCATTGATCCTACGTTGACATAAAAAGAGCCGGCGTCTACCGACACAAGCTCATTCACTTCACATTATATCTAAATCTTAATGTTAACTCATCCTGTTCATGCAATTGTCCGATATACGTTTCCAAGTCGCGATGCTTTAGTATTATCTGATATGCCGTATTGATAACAGTCGGTTTAGTCAATCCCGCTTCCGCCCAATGAATAATGATATAATCACTGCTGGCTTTGCGCGGCTTACTCGTCATCCGCAAACAAACCGCTATATTCTTACGAGGGTCAATAATTAATACCGGTCTCTTTTTCACCCGCGCCGGATCGTCCGCGTATGGGACAAACGCCCACCAGATACTATACGGCTTTACGGTCATTAACGCGCTGTTCTTTCCATTCGTCGTACCAACTATCTTCGTCCGGGTCGTAGTCTTCCGCCGGAAGCACATCAACTATCGGAATATTCCCAAAGACCTGCTCGTATGAAAACACATTCTCCGAAAAATAATCTTTTATGCTTTCTTTCGTTATTATGTCGTTATCGTCGCGCGCGTTTATCCACGGGGTTTCGCTATGTGTTTTGTCCACAAGTTCCTTCGTGGTAAAAGTTCTATATCGCTTATATATTTCCTCAATAATTTCTTTATCAAACGGTTCAAGAGAAATATCGCTCACATCTGCCTGTAACTGCTCCTTGCCACAATCTTTATACTGCTGCCATACCGCGTGAACAACCGGCCCGTGCTTCCATGCAAGCATTTCATCATCAAAAACAGCGTAGCCGCCCGCGCCAAGATATGTTCCTTGTACATAATACAAGAGTTTCTGCAGTTTTAACTGTGTAATCTCATCATTATACTTGTTCGCAAGGATAATAACATATTTCGCTATATCACAGGCAGAATACATTTCAAATCTCCTTAACCGAATATAAATACCTTTTTGTTAGTATAACACGTTTCAAAAAGAACCGTTAGGCGTACGCTCCTTCTTGACGAATAAGGAACACGTTAATAGATCGAGCTTCGGTGCCCTACCTCGACAGCGATGATTTCGCACATATCATCGCGAATATCGCAAATAACGCGGTAATCGCCTATCCGGTAACGCCACAGCCCCGCGAGGTTTTCGGAAAGCCCCTTCCCTTTTGCTCTCGGATCGTCCGTGCCGTCCACGTTTTTGCGCAGCCACGAAAGAATAAACCTTTGCTGAAACGGGTCGAGTTTGTTGAGTTGCTTTGCGGCGCGCGCTTCGATTACAAGCCTATATTTCGCCGCCAAGACCGCATTCCTCTATCACCTCATCAAGCGTGTAGTATTCCGTTTCTCCGTTTTCCCGTCTCTCAAGATAATTTTGATACGCCTTTATATCCATTTGGTCTTCAAGGCGCTCGAAAAACGCGTCCTTCACGACTTGTGAAACGGTGGAACCATGTGCCGCCGCATAGTCTTGCATAATATTTTTTTCGGCCGGTGTTACCCGCATCGAAACAAACATGGCGATTCTCCTTTCATGGCGTGTGACGATGTTGCACACATTATGATTATAGGACTTTGTGTTTGCCTTGTCAAATCAGGGCGTGTGATATTGTTGCACTAATTCCGAGAATTTCGGGACTTCGGAACGTGTGACAATGTTGCACGAGTCTTATAACGTATGACATCGTTGCACGAGTTTCGGGAATTCGGGGATTTCAGAGCGTGTGATAATGTTGCACGTATTGTGATTGTAGAATTTGCCGTTGGAATGTTTTTTTAGCGAGGTGAGGTAAGGGCGCGTGTAATTGTTTTGGTGACGGGAGACGGCAGGTGAAGGATGGTCATGGCCGGTTCTGTTTCTCGCGTGTTTTGGCGGGCGCGGGGTAACGGGTACGCCGTATAATGGCGAACGTGCTTCGTACTTTTCTCGCGTATGTTCGCGCAAGGGATAGGAGGGGTGCGCAGCAGCCACGGCGCGGGACACGGACGCGAAACGGTGCCGAGAGCAGAGAGCGCAGCGGTTCACATCCGGAGCGCACGTCCAGAGCGCCGGGGCCGGAGCGAACGCGGAGCCCCGGATAGCCCGGTGGGGCACTCAAAACCAAAAGACCATTTTTCGTAAATGCTCGCGCTCGGAACTGTCCGTGCTCTGGATTGCTTCGCTACGCTCGCAATAGAGTTGTAACGAAATTAAAATTAAGTACAACAAACGTAAACGATTATGGCGTAAATTCAACCTGATTTGCGGTCAACTCGTTGCCACGATATGGAAAACGACTAATTTCGTTACAACTCTAATGACGGGCAAATGCCACGCGTAGACTATCCCCCAGATTACGTACAAAACTGTTTTGAGTGCCCCATGCGCCCCAAAAGATACTTCTATCTGGGGGATTCCGGGAGCTGCGAGCGAGCGAAGCGAGGGAGTCTGATCCAATGCGCAAGCCCGGAATGACAGACGGCGGCACGGGAGCGCATCACTTCCCGCCTTACGGCAGCGCCGATGTCCCGAACGGTTTTACGCCGCCTCGCGCGGTTTCAGCAGCGGGATTTTCGTGCGCGTTTTGAGGAAGGTGACGACGGTTCCGGCGAGGATCAGCGCTGCGGTGAAGACGAGCATCACGATGATCGGCCCCGCCAGCGCGCCCCAGTCGTAGTCCTCCATCGCGCCTATTTTGTTGTTGTTCACGATAAACCAGTACGCCGGCGTCAGGGCGGAGATTTTGAGCACGCTGTCCGCGAGAAATTCCTGCGGGATAAAAGCGCCCGAGAGGAACGAGATGCAGAGCATCAGCACGGTCGTTACGCCGTTGAATACGGTTTCGTTCCGGACGGTCTGGCCGATGAAAAAGCCGATGGCGGTAACGGAAAGGACAAACGGAATGCTGTTCACGATAAACATGATGTGGACGGGCGAAAAGCGCGCGTCGCCCGCGAAGTAGATCGAGGCCGCGACGCTGACAAGCCAAATAAACGCGCCGAAGCTCGCCTGCGCGGAGAACAGCGCCGCGTTTCGCCGCCGGATGCTGACGGGCGACACCACGGTTCGCAGGTAGAATTTCCGCTCGTTGAGCGCGATCATCGCGACGCCGATACCCGAGATAAGCGCGCCGAGAACGCCGTACACGAAGATGTTAAAGAAATTATTCAGGCTGCTCGTATCCGTTTTCGCCACGCTGAGATCCTCGATCCGCACGGTGTCGTTCAGATTCCGCTCGGTGAGTTTCGCCCATTCGCCCGCGGAGCTGTCCGGATATAGCTGCGCCATCGCCCGGTAGGTGTTGATATAATTGTTGATATAATTCTGCGCGATGTAGGCGGACGTGTTGTTCGGCGCCTGGTAATCGCTGATCTCGTCGCCGTTTATCACGACGATGTAACTGGTCGCGCCGCTGTACAGCGCCTCTTTGATGTCGTTCCCCGACGCGCTTATCTCGCTGACGCCGCCGGTGTTAAACGACTTTTTGATGTAGCTTTTCAAGTTGGCGCCGAGGTCGGAATCCTGCTCGGTCACGATGCCGACGGTAACGTTTTTCAGGCTCTTGCTTGATATCGACATCGCGCCTTCGCCCGTGACGCCCGAGGCAATAAAGATCATCGCGATACCGAACGAGATACCGAGGTAGATCAGCACCGACAGCCAGTTCCGCTTTATTACGCGCCAAAATGCCCTAAAGAGACTCATATTGCTGCCTCCTCAATTTCATTACCGAGAACCCCATCAGCAACACGAACAGCACGAGGAGGATCGCGAGGTTGGAATACGCCTTGTCGAGATTACCGTAATAATAGATCGACGTGTAGCTGTCCGTCAGCAGCGCCACGGGGTTGATCCAGTTTATATAGGGCACGTGCTTTTCTACCAGATATTTGAGGGGCGGCGCCATCATGCCCGCCAGCGCCGACCAGAGCATCGTGATGCTGACGATAATGGATATCTTCGCGTTGGTCTTTCGCTTTAAAAGCAGGCTGATAAAGTAACCGAAGGCGGTGGACACGAGCGAGCCGCACACAGACACGAGCGCTATCCCGCCGAACTGGTTGCTGAATTCGACACCGAGCGCGTATTTCATATACGCCATCGTCAGCAGGACGCAGAGCAATATCAGCAGACAGGATCCGGCAAAATCCACGGCGAGCATCTTTAATTTCCCGTAGGGCGATACGCTGAGCCGCTCGCCCGCCGCGCTCTGATTCGCCTGGAGCGTTTCTATCGAGTGTGCCGAAATGAAAGCGCCGTACAGACAGGTCATCGCGATCGCGGAATAGAACGAGATAAGTATCGTGTTGTTGCTCTTTTCGCTGACGGGCATATGTTTTATGTTGTCGCCCGTAAGGTCGAGCTTGTCAAGTATTCCGCTTGACACAATGTTCGGATCGTTTTTTATCGCGGCCGTTATCATCGCGGTTTTCTGGCTGTAATTATCGAGCAGTTCCTTTAATAATAACTGATTGCTCCCGTCGGTGTTCACGCCGAGCGTCACGGTTTCCGCCCCGCCGCCCGCTTCTTCTATCGTAACGATGGCTTCGGCGCCGCCGTTTTCCAGCAGGATTTTCGCCTCGTTTTCATCGACGAATTTCAGCTTGAATAATTTTTCGCCGTTTATCTCCACCTGCTTCATAATGCCGGCGAGTTGGCCGCTTTCGGAACCGACCACGGCGACGGGAAACGGCTTGAATATCGAACTCTCGTTGATGCTCGTGAGCGTGAAGTTGAAGAAGGTGACCAATATGAGCGGGAATAACAGCGACCAAAAGACCAGCGGCTTTTCCTTTGCCAGCGCCTTGAGGCGGTACTTGAAAAACATCTTCATATCAATCTCTCAGCTCTTTGCCCGTCAGCTCGAGGAAGACGTCGTTCAGTGTCGGCTCGCCGTCGAGCCCCTCCTTGCCGCGAACGAGATCCTTCAATTCTTCGGTCGTGCCCTGGGCGATTATCTTCCCCGCGTCGAGAATAATGATGCGGTCGCAGAGGAATTCGACTTCGTCCATGTAATGCGACGTGTAGATGACCGTCGCGCCGTTCTCGTTCAGTTTCCTTATGCCCTCGAGAATGTTATTCCGGCTCTGCGGATCGACGGCCACCGTCGGCTCGTCGAGAAACAGCAGGCTCGGTTTATGCGCGATGCCGCAGGCGATATTGAGGCGGCGCAGCAGGCCGCCGGAGAGTTTTTTCGGTACGAATTTCCGGTGGTCGCCAATGCCGACGAACTCTATCGCTTCCTCCACATACTGCTTCCTGAGTTTTTTATCGGATATATAGAGGCCGCAGAAATAGTCGATATTCTCGTACGCCGTGAGCTGGCCGAGCACCGCCACGTCCTGCATCACCAGCCCGATCTTCGCCTTGATGTTATAAGAGGAAGGCGTCATTTCCTCGCCGTATATCTTGATCGAACCGCTGTCATACTTCAAAAGCGAAAGCATGCAGTTTATCGCCGTCGTCTTGCCCGACCCGTTCGGCCCGAGCAGACCCAGTATCTCGCCCTCCCGCACCTCGAACGAAACATGGTCAAGCGCCGTCAGCTTGCCATAGGTCTTGTGCAAATCGCGTACTTCAATTATCATCGGAATTCCTTTCACCTGACTGCCCGCTCACACCAAGAACATTATATACAAATGCGATGAGAAAACACAAACCGCAACCGTATCTCCCAACACCAAGGATATTATACACAAAGTGGGGGGGGGGGGCGTCAAGTCCCTTTTTTATATGCCCCGCCACAATTTTTACCGCGCGCATTATGCGAAATCGTTTCGGGTAATTTATGCGGGCGCGTTTGGGGCAGCGGGCAAAGCGAACGTATCCCCTTGATTGCGGTATTTTTTCGGGCGCATGGGGCGGTGCCCCACCGGGCTCTGCGGGGCTCCGCTTCACTCCGGCCGCTTCGCGGCTGCTACCGCACCCCTCCGATCCCTTGCGCGGGACATACGCGCCGTTCCATGCCGCCTTGCGACGTCTGTCATTACGGGTTTGATTCGCAGTTGTACGGGCAGCGTACACATCACGCCCTTCCTACTACGGCGTTCCCGTTTATCAAACGCTACAAAGGCATAAAGCCTAGTGATTTGCGTCATCTAAATATTATGATATAATAGATTTATCCAAGGAAAGGATGGGTCGAGATATGAGAACGAGGAAATATGTCATAAAACTCACGGAAGACGAACGGAAAGCGT
>JAISEX010000280.1 GCA_031263875.1 Eubacteriales Family XIII. Incertae Sedis bacterium
GAAGTGAGCGGAGCGACGCGCAAGGGATAGGAGGGGTGCGAAGCAGCCACGCGTAAGCGTGGCCAAAGCCCCGGATAGCCCGGTGGGGCACAGCCCCATGCGCCGGAAACTTTTGTGAAACTGGATTGCTTCGCAATGACATTGGTTTGATATGCGCCCGCGTTACCGGCAATAAATTTTAGAGGTTCCGCCCGTTACTCATCCAGCCGCAAGTGCTGGTGCCCCTTTTGCAGGGCGATGCTTCCCGTCCGCGCTATCTCAAGAATATTGTATTTCGAGAGCAGATCGACGAGCAGATCGACGCGTTCGGGCCGGTCGTCAAATTCTATCATCAGCGTTTCATGCGAAATATCAACGATGTCGCAGTCCATTATCTTCGCGATGTCGATCACCTCACCGCGCCGCTTCTCGTCCACGCGCACCTTGATAAGGCAGAGCTCGCGCACCGTGATGTCATTATCCGAAAGATTTTTGACCTTGAGCACGTGGAACAGCTTCGCGAGCTGGCGCGTCACCTGCTCCGCGATATAATCGTCGCCGTCAACGATGATCGTCACGCGCGATACGGAATGGTCGTCCGTCGGGCCGACCGCAAGGCTGTCGATATTGAAGCCCCGCCGCGCGAACAGCATCGCGATACGGGCGAGGACGCCCGCCTTATTTTCTACTAACGCAGCAATCGTATGTTTCATAGTCCTTCTCCTTACAGTTTAACGACCCAGCCATGCGTGTCCGGCAGCTCGCCGCTCTGAATACCCGTGAGATTATCGTAAAGCCTCTGTGACAGCGGCCCGATTTCGTTGTTGCCGATAATGATGTCCTTATCAGTCCAGCGCAGTTCACCGACGGGGCTGATAACAGCCGCCGTTCCCGAGGCGAACACCTCGGAAAGCGCGCCGTCCGCGTGGGCGGCGAACACTTCCTCTATCGTAAAACGTTCCTCGCGCACGGGAATGCCCCAGTCGGCGAGCAGCCGTATCACGGAATCGCGCGTGATCCCCGGCAGGATCGTCCCGGACAGCGGGGCCGTGTAGACCTCCCCGCCCATCACGAAAAACGCGTTCGACGTGCCGATTTCCTCGACGTATTTGCGCTCGTTACCGTCGAGCCAGAGCACCTGCGCAAAGCCGAGCGCGTGAGCCTTCTCCTGCGATTTCAGCCCGGACGCGTAATTGCCGCCGATCTTCGCCTGACCCGTGCCACCCAGAGAGGCGCGCACATACTCGTCCTCGACAAAGATTTTCGTCGGCGCGAGCCCGCCTTCGTAATAGGAACCGACCGGTGAGAGTATAATGATGAACTGGTAGCTCTTCGCCGGCCGTACGCCGAGGAAGGGTTCGGTCGCGATAATAAACGGCCTGATGTAGATGGACGTTCCCGCCGCGTCCGGCACCCAGTCCTTGTCGATGCGCACGAGTTCCTTTATCGCGTCCACATAGAAATCCTCATCTATCTGCGGTATGCAGAGGCGGTCGTTCGTCCGGTTCGTGCGCTTCGCGTTCATATCGGGGCGGAACAGTTGCACGCCGCCGTCCTTCGTCAGATAGGTCTTGAGCCCCTCGAACATCTCCTGCGCGTAATGGAGCACCGCCGCCGCGGGATCGAGAGCGAGCGGCGCGTAGGGTACGATGCGCGCGTCGTGCCAGCCCCGGCCTTCGTCGTAATCCATGATAAACATGTGGTCGGTAAAAACCGTGCCGAAATCCAGCGTCGCGGGATCCGGCTTCGCCTTCGGGTTCGCTGTTTTCGTGATACTGATATCGTACTTCATTATCGTTTCACCCTCTCTCATTTTCGCTTAGTAGACGCGTTGCAACGTTCTCGGCTGCGGTTTGGACTGGATCCATAGAGATTTGCATTATATTCCATTATCCGAAATCAAATTAATTCCCATCAAGTCCGCTTCCACGCCGGTTACGGTCATAATTATTCCGCCAGACCGAAAGTTTCATCATACGTAAATAATATATTCTATCATAATTCCGAATTGTATTGCTCGATAAGTTCCGTCCGGAGCCGCCACAGCTCGTCGGAGAGATCCACGTAATAGCTCTGTGGGTTTTCAAAGCGGGTCAGCTCGTCCCAGAGCGTGGAAACCTGCCCGGCGCAGTAGCTCCTGATCTCGTCGATCGCCGGCCGTTCGTAGACGCATCTGCCGCCGTCGAATATTATCTTGCGCAGATTGACGGCCGTGAAATTCGATAACTTCTTGCGTTTCCATGTGAACGCGGGGTCGAATATCACATAATCGTCACCGGTCGGCGCGGGTTCGTGGTCGAGCGTGATCACATCGGCCATGACGCGGCCCGACGTCTTGTCGAAAAGCCGGTAGACGCATTTGAAGCCGGGGTTCGTGATCTTCTCCACATTCTCGCTGATCTTCATCTTGGGCGTGAGGACGCCGTCCGTCTCCACCGCCGCCAGTTTATACACGCCGCCGAAAACGGGCTCGGACGCCGCCGTAATAAGGCGCTCGCCGACGCCGAACGAGTCGATCTTCGCGCCCTGCAGAATAACGTCGCGTATCAGCCACTCGTCGAGCGAATTGGAAACGACGATCTTGCAGTCCGTCAGCCCCGCTTCGTCGAGCATGACGCGGGCGCGCTTCGTCAGATACGTGATGTCGCCGCTGTCGATGCGGATGGCCTTGCTCGGCGGATCGAGCTCCTTAAAGACGCGGATCGCGTTCGGTATGCCGGATTTCAGCGTGCTGTAGGTATCGACCAGCAGCGTGCAATTATCCGGGTAAAGTTCGGCATATGTCTTGAACGCCTCGTATTCGCTCGAGAAAACCTGCACCCAGCTATGCGCCATGGTGCCGAGGGCGGGTATGCCGTAATCCTTCTCGCAGACCGAACAGGCCGTGCCGACGCAGCCGCCGATATACGCGGCGCGGGCTCCGAGCTCCGCCGAAGCCGATCCGTGAGCGCGTCGCGTCCCGAATTCCATCACGCCCCGGCCCGCCGCGGCGCGCACGATGCGGTTCGCCTTGGTAGCGACGAGGCTTTGATGGTTTATCAAAAGCAGCAGCATCGTTTCGATAAACTGCGCCTGTATCAGGGGACCGCGCACCGTTATTATCGGCTCGCCCGGAAAGACCGGCGTCCCCTCGGGCACCGACCACATGTCGCAGCTAAAGCGAAAATGCCGCAGATACCTGAGGAACGCGTCAGAAAACTCGCCCTTTCCCCGGAGAAACGCGATATCGTCTTCCGAAAACGCGAGATTTTCGAGATAATCGATAACCTGCTCAAGCCCCGCCATTATCGCGAAGCCGCCCTTGTCGGGTACACGCCGAAAGAACAAATCGAAAGACGCGATATCCTCCGCGACGCCGGACTCGAAATATCCGTTCGCCATCGTCAGCTCATAAAAATCCGTCAGGAGAGCATATTCTTGTGTATTCATCATGGTATTTATTATATCACGAGGGCTGCGGTAGCAACCAGTATCCGAGACGTTTTGTTTGGGCGCATGGGGCACTCAACATGAGTTTGTGAGTAGCGCTCTCCAAGTGTCATTGCGAGGAGCGTCAGCAACGAAGCAATCCAGAAAACAATCTTGCGCGCAAGCATTCACAAAAAGGTTTTTATTTTTGAGTGCCCCACCGGGCCATCCGCTTGTATCTTTTTTGCCTACGGCAAAAAAGGATATCGCTGCTGTCCCTTGCGCGGGGCATATGCGAACTTCCGTGCCGTCTTCGCGCAATCTGTCATTACCGTTCCAAGCCGCATTCCCTGTGCGAGAAAACCCCACAACCCGCCCGTCCTTCCTCC